>JAYURB010000283.1:0-8263 GCA_043756425.1 Bacteroidota bacterium | reverse complement strand
GTTGAAGAATGAGTTTGCAGTTTTTCCCGACATTTTGGGTATTTTTTTCGGCCCAATCGAAATCACTTTTGTTGTAAACAATCACTTTTAATTCATCTGCCTTCATTAAAACTTCAGGCAATGGGGCTTTGAATTTCTTTGGTGAAACACAGATCCAATCCCAATCTCCCGTCAATGGATATGCTCCGCTGGTTTCAATATGACACAACAAACCTTTACTTTTTAATGCGTAAGTCAGTGGTTTTAAATCATACATGGCAGGCTCACCTCCTGTAACCACTACTGCATTGGCACCGGAATGGATAATTCGCCGGGTGATTTCGGCAATACTAATCTTAGGATGCTGATCGACACTCCACGATTCTTTTACATCGCACCATACACAACCAACATCACAACCTGCAAGGCGAATAAAGTAGGCAGGCTTTCCTGCATTACTTCCTTCACCCTGTATGGTATAGAAATCTTCCATTAAAGGATATTCTGTTGAATGCATTGGGGGAAATTAATATTGAATTTCTTTTTTGGCGGATTTCATTGTATTCTTTAAGAGACCTACGATAGTCATTAGACCAACACCACCAGGAACTGGAGTAATCCACAATGCTTTCGGCGATACTTCTACAAAATCAACATCGCCTGTAATTTTAAATCCGCTTTTTGTTTCAGTCGAAGGAAGTCGGGTAATGCCTACGTCAACAACAACCACTCCATCTTTAACCATATTCCCTTTGACAAAAGCAGGTTTTCCAAGAGCGGCAATTAATATATCAGCTGAAGCGCATATTTCAGTAAGGTTGGTAGTCTTGCTATGGCAAAGGGTAACGGTACAATTTCCGGGAGCTTCATTTCTAGCCATTAAGACACTCATGGGCATGCCAACAATGTTGCTTCGTCCGAGTACAACGCAATGTTTTCCTGAAGTTTCAATTTTATAAAAATCGAGAATAAGTAAAATGCCATAAGGCGTAGCTGGAAGATAACATGGGTAATTCTGCATTAATCGTCCGGCATTTACGGGATTAAAGCCATCGACATCCTTAGCAGGATTTATGGCTTCCGTCACCTTCTGAACATTAATATGTTTTGGCAAAGGAAGTTGAACAATTAATCCATCAATTGAATCGTCACCATTGACATCATTGATTTTCCCAAGTAAATCATTCTCTGAAATTGATTCAGGAAAACGTAAAACAGATGAAATGAAACCAATCTCATTACAATTTTTAACCTTACTCGCTACATACGTTTCAGAAGCTCCATTTTCACCAACAAGAATGGCACAAAGGTGTGGTGCTCTGCTGCCATTCTTTTTCATTTCAGCAACTTCATCCGCTAATTGCTGTTTGATTCCTGCGCTGGCGATTTTTCCGTCTAGTAACATTATTTGGTTTGATTCACAATTAACGAATTAGCTAATTAACAAATTAGCTAATTCGTTAATTAGTTAATTTGCTCTTTTAAAAGTAAGGAAGTTACTTATTTCCGCATCCCCGGCATATTCCTCATCATCTTTGCTGCCTGATCTTTGTTTGAAAAAGCGCGCATCATTTTTCGCATTTCGTCGAATTGTTTGATGAGTTTATTTACTTCCTGAATATTTGTTCCACTGCCTTTCGCAATGCGCTGTCTGCGGCTTCCGTTGAGGACAGTTGGCGTTTGTCTTTCCTCAATCGTCATCGATTTAATAATAGCTTCAATATGTTTAAAGGAATCGTTGCTGATATCGATGTCGCGAATTGCTTTTCCGGCACCGGGAATCATTCCAAGCAGGTCCTTCATATTCCCCATTTTTTTTATCTGCTGAATCTGACTTAAAAAATCTTCAAAGTTGAACTGATTTTTGGCAATTTTTTTCTGAAGTTTGGCAGCTTCAACTTCATCAAACTGTTCCTGTGCTTTTTCGACGAGTGAAACAATATCTCCCATGCCGAGAATTCTGTCGGCCATTCTTTCGGGATAAAAAATATCGAGAGCATCAAGCTTTTCACCCGTTCCAACAAATTTAATTGGCTTATTAACTACGGATTTTATCGAAAGTGCAGCACCGCCTCGAGTATCACCATCGAGTTTGGTAAGCACTACGCCGTCAAAGTTGAGTCTGTCGTTAAATGCTTTTGCAGTATTAACAGCATCCTGTCCTGTCATGGCATCGACAACGAAAAGAATTTCATGCGGATTAATCGCTTTCTTAATCGCTTCAATTTCCTTCATCATTTCTTCGTCGATTGCCAGTCGGCCTGCCGTATCAATGATGATAAGATTTCTATTATTTGCTTTTGCAAATGCAATACCGTTTTTCGCAATCTGAACAGGATCCTTATTATCCTCCTCACTATAAACCGGAACGTCAATTTGTTCCCCTAAAACTTTCAGTTGGTTGATAGCGGCAGGACGATAAACGTCGCATGCTACAAGTAATGGAAGCTTCTGTCTCTTCGATTTCAGAAAAGCAGCAAGTTTACCTGACAGCGTTGTTTTACCGGAACCCTGCAATCCCGACATAAGTATTATAGAAGGATTGTCGTTAATGTTAAGTTCTACTTTTTCCCCTCCCATTAGAGCAGCGAGCTCATCATGGGCAATTTTAATCATTAGCTGACTGGGAGAAACAGCCGTGAGTACATTTTGTCCAAGAGCTTTCTCTTTTACCGTATCGCTGAATTGTTTGGCTACTTTAAAATTCACGTCAGCATCCAGCAATGCTTTTCTAACTTCCTTCAATGTCTCTGCAACATTGATTTCAGTAATTTTTCCCTGACCTTTTAAAACTTTAAAAGCCCTTTCGAGCTTATCACTTAAACTTTCAAACATGATTATTAGAAATTATAATTAATGCAGCAAAAGTACAAATTCGCAGGCGTTTTTACACTCAATTTAGACGAATCTTAAGCCCATCGTAGGCACATGAGACATTGGGAGGAAGTTCTTGCATTAATTCTTCATGAGTACCTAATTGATGGCTTATATGGGTTAGGTAGGTATGACCGGCATTGATTTCACCGGCAATTTGTAAAGCTTCTTCCAGATTAAAGTGAGAAACGTGCTTTTCTTTCCGTAAAGCGTTTAATACTAATATTTTTGATCCTTTAAGCAACTCTTTGGATTTGTCGCTAATAAAGCTTGCATCCGTAATATAGCTAAAATCACCCATTCTGAAACCAAAAACGGAGAGATTAAGGTGCATAACAGGAATGGGTAAAAAGTTGATTCCGGAAATCAAAAAAGGTTCTTCAGAAATGGTATGAAGTGTAATCTTTGGAATTCCCGGATACGTATCACCTGAAAATACATAAAAAAACTCCCGCTGTAAAGCAATCTGAACAGAAGCACTTGCAAAAACATCCATAGGTTTTTTTTGCAGGTAATTGAAAGCACGCACATCATCGAGTCCGGCAATATGATCCTTATGTTCATGGGTAAAAACTATTGCATTAAGATTTTTCACGTTTTCACGAAGCATTTGCTGACGGAAATCAGGTCCGGAATCGATTACGACTCTTGCATAATCAGTTTCCACCATGAGGGCACTACGCAGCCTTTTATCGCGCTGATCTTCTGAGGTACAAACCTTACATGGACAGCCAATCATTGGCACGCCCTGAGAAGTACCTGTACCTAAAAAAGTGAAAACCATAATTAAAGAATAAACAAAACACTTAAATTGTAATGCTCATTTGCCTGATTTGTTGGAGAAATTTCCTGTTTTTTTCCTCTAAAACGTTTTCATCGAGATTTAAATCGCGAATTATTTCAAGAAGATAGGTCACTTTTGCTTCTACAGGGGCAAACTTATTTAAAACGATTACGTTAGAAGACTCAAGGAGGCAAGTACCTGATTTAAAGTTACCCTTCTCATTGCGAATTGTATAACCTGCATTTACAAGTAGTTCTTCCAGTTTATCCAACGAATGTTGATTGAGTTTTATCATGGAGCAAATATAAAGTTTACTTCAATGTAACCTTTATGATAAGACAAAATTTATTGTTTTCTTTGCTCGATTTTTAAATAAAAAAATGAAATTGTGATAATAGCTGTTCCGAAAGAATTAAATGCTTTTGAAAAGCGTGTTGCATTGACTCCCAATGTAGTTCAACTACTCATTAAGGCAGGTTTTGAAATTATTGTTGAAAAAGATGCCGGCGAGTCTTCTTATTTTGATAACACTGACTATGAAAAAGCCGGTGCCAAAATCATTTCCGGAAAAGAGGAACTGTATGGCAAAGCTGACATTGTCCTTAAAATCAATGCTCCAACTGCAGGTGAAATCGGTTTAATGAAAAAAGAAGCTGCTTTAATTTCTTTGTTATTCGCTGCTTCCAATATTCCATTATTAGAAGCTGCTTCTGCTCAAGGCATAAGTATGTTTTCCATGGATGCAATACCCCGTATTTCCAGGGCGCAGAAAATGGATGTACTAAGTTCTCAGGCCAATCTGGCAGGATATAAAGCGGTAATTCTTGGTGCAGCGGCATTGGGAAAAATCTTCCCTATGTTAATGACTGCTGCGGGAACGATTAAACCGGCAAAAGTTGTTATTATGGGTGCCGGTGTTGCAGGACTGCAGGCTATTGCAACTGCTAAACGACTTGGTGCTATTGTAGAAGTATCTGATATAAGACCTGAAACAAAAGAACAAGTTGAATCGCTGGGTGGTAAATTCATTGAGCTCAAAGGCGATGATTCCATTAAGATTGAAGGCGGTTATGTAAAAAATGTTTCTGAAGAATTTTTAAAAGCACAGCAGGCATTAATAACCAAACACATTGCTGAAGCTGATCTTGTAATAACAACAGCACTCATCCCCGGAAGAAAAGCTCCTGTGCTTGTGACGGCTGATATGGTTAACAAAATGAAACGCGGCTCTGTTGTAATTGATATGGCCGTAAGTCAGGGCGGAAATTGTGAGCTTAGCGAGTTAAATGCAACAGTAGTAAAACACGGAGTTACCATTGTTGGTGAATCCAATATTCCCAGTCTGTTACCCTTAAATGCCAGTGAGCTTTATGCTAAGAATATACAGGAGTTTTTGCTTCATCTTGCAACGAAAGATGGTTTTAAATGGGAACTCGAAGAAGAAATCACAAAAGGATCGTTGATTGTTCATAAAGGGAATATCCTTTTCCCAATGGCAGCTGTAAAAGCCTGATCAACTTGATAAAAATCAATTTGCTTAAATTCTGATTTCGGATTTAAGCTCATATTAAATAAATTTTAAATGGATAATTTAATTTCATTTCTAGGAGAGAATATCGACAAGGTATATGTTCTTATACTTTCTGTCTTCGTCGGTGTGGAAGTTATTGGAAAAGTCCCTTCCGTCCTTCACACTCCCCTAATGTCCGGGGCCAATGCCATTCATGGCGTTGTTATAGTCGGCTCCATAATAGTAATGTTAAACACAGAGCCTGACAACATTCTTCACCTTAGTCTGGGTTTTGTAGCTGTAATTCTCGGAACATTAAATGTTGTCGGCGGATTTGTGGTTACAGACAGAATGCTTGAAATGTTCAGTAAAAAGAAGAAGTAATAGAAGTAATAATATATGAATAATCCATACCTGAAAATTATTTACCTTATTGCATCTGTTACATTTGTCGTTGGACTACAGATGCTCGGTAAACCCACAACAGCGCGTCGTGGAAATCTTTTTGCCGCTTTTGGAATGACACTTGCCGTCATTGCAACGATCTTCTTTCACGAAGGAGAAGTTTCTTCCTTAATATACATGCTGATTACCGGTGCTATATTAATAGGCAGTGTAATCGGCTGGATGGCCGCTAAAAAGGTAAAGATGACATCCATGCCTGAAATGGTTTCCTTATTTAATGGAATGGGCGGTGCTTGTGCAGCTCTTATCTCACTACTTGAATTTCATCATAACATTGGAAATCCAACACGTGTTGGAATTATAATGGCAGGACTTATTATTGGAAGCGTTTCGTTTTCAGGAAGTATAATCGCTTTCATGAAATTGAATGGTACACTGAAAAAATCTATTCGCCTGCCTAAATACAATACGATCAACCTCATTTTAATGCTGGCCACTGTTGCAGCCGGATGCTATGTTACAATTTCTGAAAGCAGTAGTGCCATGCTTCTCTATTCAGTTTTAGTTCTTGCCCTTCTTTATGGAATCTTCTTTGTTGTACCTATTGGCGGAGCGGATATGCCTGTTGTTATTTCTCTTTTGAATTCATTCACAGGATTAGCTGCAGCATTTGGAGGATTTCTTTATAACAACCAGGTCATGCTTACGGGTGGTATTCTTGTTGGTTCAGCAGGTACCATTCTAACCCTTGCCATGTGCAAAGCAATGAATCGACCGTTGTTTAATGTAATCTTTGGTGCTTTTGGCGAAACGGCTGTTGCAGCAAGCGGTTCAGATATGAAAGGAAGTATTAAAGATATTTCTATCAGTGATACTGCCGTGTTAATGAATTACTCTAAAAAAGTTATTATCGTTCCCGGTTACGGATTGGCTGTTGCACAGGCCCAGCACGTCATTCACGAACTTGAAAAAGTTCTGGAAGAAAGAGGCGTTGAAGTAAAATATGCCATCCACCCTGTTGCAGGAAGGATGCCCGGACATATGAACGTCCTCCTGGCAGAAAGCAATGTCGATTACAGCAAGCTTGCTGAAATGGATGAAATTAATCCTGAATTTACAACTACGGATGTTGTTCTGGTAGTAGGAGCTAATGATGTTGTTAACCCGGCTGCTAAAACAGATCCCTCCTCTCCTATTTATGGAATGCCCATTCTTGATGTGGAAAGTTCCCAGCACATTATCGTCAATAAAAGAAGTATGAATGCAGGTTATGCAGGAATAGAAAATGAATTATTTTATAATCCTAAAACCAGCATGCTTTTCGGTGATGCCAAAGCTATTCTTACAAAACTTGTGACTGAAATTAAAGCATTGTAAGCGTTAAATCTTCTCCTGTTTAAAATCAAAATCTATTAACCAAAACCTATAAATTAATAACCAAAAATTTTTATGTCAAACAAAACCTTTACCATGATTAAGCCCGATGCAGTCGGCAATAACCACATCGGTCCAATATTAGCAAAGATCAACGAAGCAGGATTTCGCATCGTTGCAATGAAATATATGCGCCTATCGCCTGAGCGTGCCGGTGAATTTTATTCAGTTCACAGCGCACGTCCTTTTTATAACGACCTTGTAAAATATATGTCTTCCGGCCCTATCGTAGCAGCCATTCTCGAAAAAAATAATGCTGTTGAAGATTACCGTAAATTAATCGGTGCCACTGATCCTTCTAAAGCTGAAAAAGGAACTATCAGAAATCTCTTTGCAAAATCAATTGAAGCTAATGCAGTTCATGGCTCTGACAGCGATGAAAATGCAGCTATTGAAGGGAGATTTTTCTTTTCGGATTTGGAGAAGTTTTAATACAAAGTACTACTGAAACACAATCTCCTCCACCACTACTGCTCCCGCTTCATCGTTTAGGAGTTTGATTATTTTTTCTTTCTCCTGAAAAAGTTCTTGTCGTAAGGATGCGGAATTAAGGATTATATGAAGCCTGTTGCCGTATAATTTTATATCTGTTGTACGATTGGCTACAGTTGGCCCCATTATAGTTCCCCAAGACTCAATTAGCTTTATCTGTCGCATCTTATCATCGAGCTTGTAGTTCTTCAACATGTCCTGAATTGCTTCTTTAAGAGATTGATCGTTGGAGTTTCGAGCCATTGTTTTCTTTTTGTAACAGGGGAAATTGAAGTGTGGGTTTTTCGTTAATCCGATAGCTATCGGATAGTTAATTAGCTAACCAATTTAGAATTTATTATTTCGCCATTTAGAATTGGGAAACTTTTAATTTGCACGCCAATATCATTGAAAATTGCAAGCAGACGTTCGGGGTGCGTATCGGTAATAAAGATTTGTCCGAAATTATCGCGGCTTACGAGTTCCATTAGTTTTCCTACGCGTTTGTCGTCGAGTTTATCAAAGATGTCGTCGAGGAGCAGAATGGGTTTTAGTCCTTTCTTTTTACTTACAAATTCAAATTGAGCTAGTTTTAAAGCAATTAAAAATGATTTTTGCTGTCCTTGAGATGCAAAGCGTTTTACCGGTAAATTGTTAATGATAAAAACCAAATCATCTTTGTGAGGACCAATGGAAGTATATTGCAGATAGCGGTCCCTTTCTTCTGATTCCTGAAGAAGCGATAAGAAGTTATTTTTATTGAGTTGTGAATCGTATCGAATATCAACCGATTCCTTATTACCCGA
>JAYURB010000282.1:0-8265 GCA_043756425.1 Bacteroidota bacterium | reverse complement strand
TTACAGCACGCAATCCATAAACAAGCTGCGAATCGTCCGAAGATTTTTCTCTTCCTGCACTTCTCCTGATTTCCATCATCAATTAATTTTAGAATTATTTAATAAAAACTATTGTAAGCCCTACCCTGCCGCCAGATTTCAACAGCTCTAATCCAATTGCTTTCATAAGAAGGAGAGCGTGACAAAGAATAATCATTTTCGGTAAAAGGGTTATTAACTTTAATAAAAAAGAAATTGAGTGCCAAAGAACTATTCACAGTACCATAGGTCCAGCTTTCTGATTCAGGACTTTTATATATGGAATTGGGCATTCCAAAAATAGTATAAATCATTCCCCGGTCAGTCCTCCATCCTTCCGTATAGGAAGCGAAATATTTGTTAGCGTCCCTAACTCTACAGTAATATTTTTTAATTAATAATCTGGAGCGTTCTTCATTTCCGCCATGCGTTAACCAGAAATTTTCAATCATTGATTTTGGAGAAGGAGCACTTTTCATTTCATCGTATTCCTTTTTGCTAATCAAATACCTGGCAGCTTCAATCATCTGTTTGGGATTTGTAATTTCAGGATAATTACCGCTAAATCTGAATATTGTTAAACCGTCGTTTCGGGCAGTATCAGACTTGATGTGATAAAATCCTTCCTTCTCAAAAACCATATTTTTTTTATCGATGTAAATAGAAAATATGCTGTCAGGTCTATAATTAAATTCACTCCGAACATCAAAGCTATACGGAGGAGCTGCGAGATCAAAATCACGATGATAGTAATAACAAATGAAATTTTTAAAGGAATCGTCCTTGTAAGTAATATTCACACTATCAGCAGAAAACAGGTAATTTCTAAAAACAGGTTCATTTTTACTATTTGTTATTAGAAAATCCTGCCTGGATGGATTCGATAAACGGTCAAGGCTGAGAAAAAAATCTTCCTGAACGCCTTTATTATTATCCATAACGAAAAAATGTAAAAGCGATTTTCCGTGGTTATGAGTATGAAGAGTTAAAGGCAAAATTCTGTAATCAGGTTTATCGGCAATATTAAAAACAAAGCTGCCGGTAACACTATCGGTTAGTTTAGTCACTTCATACGATTCAATTAATTCAACCCTGATGTTTACTCTAGCTTTAAAACTATCATCGGAGTGACGTTCAAAAAGAAACTCAGATGGTTTTATTCTGCAATAAATTTGAACCGTTGTATCATTTGTATTCCATGCCACAAAATCAGGATGAAACAAATGTTCAGATTCTCTATACGATGAAACCATATTCATGGTACTCATATCGCGTGTAGAAAAACACGAAATAAAAATGAAGAAAAGAAAAAAAAGTAAATTCTTAAAGGTTTTGAATGGCATCGTTTTCCTCTGCTTTTTCTAATAAGTCCTGTGGAAGATCTTTAGTAGCTTTTGCACCGAGTTTTTTCATTTCTTCCACTCTTCTTATAATATTTCCGCTTCCGGTGGATAATTTATTCATTGCTTCTTCGTGGCTTTGCTGCGCAGCTTTTAATTTTTCACCGATAGAATTCATGTCCTTCAGGAAATTGACAAACTTATCATACAATGCTCCGCCGACTTTTGCAATTTCCAATGCATGCTTTGTTTGTTTTTCGTGCTTCCAGATAGAACTAATTGTTCGCAGCGTAGCCAACAATGTTGATGGGCTTACTAAAATAATTTTTCTATCCCAGGCATAGTTAAACAATTCAGCATCACTCTGTACGGCAATTCCGAAAGAAGGTTCTATGGGCATGAATATCAGCACAAAATCAGGAGAAGATAAATCAGGAGAAGTATAATAGTTCTTCTCGCTTAAATTTTTAATGTGATTGTAAATGGAAGTCAGATGTTCTTTTAAAAACAGGATGCGGTCTTCGTCTGTAGCAGCGTTAACCATTTTTTCATAAGCAATGAGGCTGACTTTTGCATCGACAATAATATGTTTATTGTCGGGGAGATAAACAATAACATCGGGCTGTATCCTTCTCCCCTCTTCATTTGTCGTGCTGACCTGCATTTCATATTCCGATCCGCGGGTAAGGCCTGACCGTTCGAGGATGCGTTCAAGAATAACTTCCCCCCAATTTCCCTGTTTTTTACTGTCGCCTTTTAAAGCTCTTGCGAGGTTATTAGCTTCTTCGCTAATTTGTTTATTTAGTTCTATAAGGTTTTTAATTTCACCTTTTAAAGTATTTCTTTCAGCAGATTCAAGCTTATAGGATTGGTCAACCTTTTGTTCAAACTCTTTTATTTTATCACGAAGTGGATTTAAAATTACTTCAATATTGGTCCTATTCAGATCTGTAAATTTTTTACTTTTCTCCTCCAGAATTTTGGAAGAAAGATTTTCAAATTCTGTAGTAAAGCGTTTTTGAATTTCTTCCAATTCTTTTTTTTGATTTTCGAGTTTTTCCTGAAGATTAGTGGCATTCATCATTTGTCCGGCCAAAGAACCGTTTAGTTCAACTACCGATTTTCTTTCATTATTTAATTGTTCTTCCGAATTTTTTAAAAGTAAAGCCGTTTGATTAAGTCTATCCTCCAAAATACTGCGTTGGCGGTCAGCTTCTAAATATTTAGCTTCGCCTTCACTTCGAATCTTAGAAAAACGACCGGCCAAAATCAGGTAAACAATAGCGGCACCGGCAACAATACCTGTCAGAATAAAAACAATTTGCATAGGTTCAAATGAATTTTGTAAAATTACAAATAAAAGTGTAGTATCGTTACTTATTATCGCTTATGAAAATCAAAATATTTGCAATTATTTCGCTTATTTTCTGCAGCTTACTTTCTGTGGCTCAAAACCGTTATATACTTGACTTAAAGGCTCAGAAATGGGAATTTAAGCCAACCGTATTTTATATTGACAAAATCATTGACAACAGACAAGATAAGAAAAATGCCGGTGAAGCCCTGTCCGATGGAAAAATAGTTCCAATATTTTTTCCACAGTCCATGGAAGAAGATTTAATGAAATTTCTTGATAATTCGCTTGAAAAAGATTCTACTGCAATTCCTCTAACACTTTCCGTCGAAAAATTTTATCTGAAAGAAACCGGTACCCTGAGCGACCATAAAGCAAGTTTTAGTTTTCAGGTGAAAATTTATAAAGAAAAAGGCGAGCAGCGATTTCAACTATATGAATCAAGCGGCAATCCCTACTTTACAATGCGCGGTCCTTTTCCGAATCCGCATGAAAAAAATGTTGTTTCTGCTTTAAAGAGTACACTAAATTTATTCAACGACTGGATCAATAAAAATTCAGATATACCTTACTTAGTCAATTCAGTAAAAGTAACTTTTGATTCTGAGTTGAAGTATTCGAATTATGAAAAAGGTGATACTATTTCCTGGAAAGAAGATTACAAATTAAACTGGAATAATTTTAAAGGCAGTGCCCGCAACTCCTCCTATATGGCTGAAAGCAATTGCATCTTTACTTATAGAGCTGAACCTGAAATAAAAGACCGTGTCCTAAATCTTCATGTTCGACTGAATGCCTGTTTCGACAGACTTTCTTCCTGGGTTCGGCTAGGCCAGGAAAAACCTGCACTGCTTGAACACGAGCAATTGCATTTTGACATTTGCGAATTGTACATCAGATTACTCAAGAAGAAAATTTCCGAAGCCACTTTAGATCCGTTAACTTTTGACACACAAATTCAACCAATCTTCAATCAGGTATGGAGTGATTATCAGGCCGAGCAACAGAAATACGACGATGAGACGGAGCATGGGATTGTTAAGGATAAGCAGCAGTGGTGGGTGGAGAGTGTGCGGGAGAAGCTTAGGAGGATGTAGTACTTAGTATGTAATTGCAAAGGATAGCGTTAGTCAGAATACTTGGGCAACAGTGCAACTCCTAGCATTTCTGCATAAAACGAACTGACAAAATCAATAATTTTCAGCACATTTCCGTATCTTTGAATCATGACTTTAGGACTGAAATTTTTAAACCAAGATTACTTTAACGACTACAAAACGCAACTGAAAGTTGATGTTGAATCTGCGTTTGCGAATTTGAAAAACAAACCGCAAAGTCTGGAAGATTTCAAATTCTATCTTGCTAATTCTGCCGTGCATTCTTCAAACATTGAAGGCAACACTGTAAGTTTTGACACCTACTTAAAGTCAAGCGAATTTAATCTTCACCTCAAGACAAAAGAAATTAAGGAGATTGAAGACCTGATTGCTGCTTACCAATTCGCAGGAGAAAACGATTTGACGATTGAAAATATTTTGAAAGCTCACGAAATTTTTACACCATCCATTCTTATAAAAAAAGAACGAGGCAAAATCAGAAAAGTAAAAGTTGGTGTAAGAAGTGAAGGCCAATTAATTTATTTAGCGATTGAACCTGAGTTAATATTACAGGAACTGGAAAAACTTTTCTCTGACATTTCTATTCTACTTAAATCTAAATTGACAACAGAAGAAATATTTTATTACGCTGCTTACATTCACCTGGTGTTTGTAAACATACATCCATTTGTTGATGGCAACGGCAGAGCAACACGATTGATTGAGAAATGGTTTTTATCAAAGATGCTTGGTGACAATGCCTGGCGCATTACCTCAGAAAAAAACTATTGGGACAATAGACCAACTTATTATAAGAACTTGCAGATAGCTGTTAATTATTACGAAGTGAAATACGAAAAGAGTATTCCGTTTTTGTTGATGCTTCCTAATTCTTTAATAAACGTTATATAAAACAACTCAGTTGCCGAAGGGAAGACATTTATTATGGGCGATGGAGGTAAATCCAATTTTACAAATTTCACCAACGGTAACGGCCTCCTGCCGGAATTGATTTAATGGTGAGATAAAGAAATTTTATGAGTTATAGCTGTAGATTATCTACATATTCGCTACATTTAGGTTTGAATCCCGCTTCACTCATGATTTCACCCAGCTTCAGCGTGGGTTTTTATCCTCAGCTAATTGCTGTTTTTCTTATTTGAAATTTACCATTATTTACCTATTTAAAGTTATCCGTTATTCTATTCTTATCTTCATTTTCCTTATCGTTCTTATGATACAATTCAATGAAAGTAATTCTTTGTTCGTCAGGAAAGTGAGCATATATCAATCTCAATCCTGAATTTACGCCTCTTCCTTTTAACGCTTTACAAGCAATTCTTTTAACCTTGATAATACACGTTTCTAATCCCAAATTGTCAATACGAAAACTAAAAGGTGGTCTTTCATCGGGTGATACTTCCAACACTCGTTTAACCACATCTAAATCATCATTTAGCGTTCTATATTTCTTCAAAAGGTTTTTCAAATCCCTTTTAAATTCAGTTAGTTCACCAAAGATCATTGTTGTTCAATTTCATCTCCGTAGTTTCTTACAGAGAAAGGAGTATCTCTATAAAAAGCTAATTCATAATTTATTTCTTCTCCTTCCTTTGAAGCAAGCCAAGGCATATCCTTATGAGAATAGTTGCTGATTGCAGCAGCAGACCAGTCACTCATTTGTTCAATAACCCTGTCAATAATTTCCTTTTCACTTGCCTTTAACGCAGTTAGATCAGCTTTTTCTAAGGGCAAATACCGGGTTTGAGGATAACCGTGATATTCTGATTTTACTCTTTGTAATTGCCCCTTATCAATCATTTGATTGACTATTGTATCTAACTTTTGTGGCACTGGACCGTAAGGCAATTTGCGATATTTAGCACCAGTTAAATGCTCTTCATACAATTCATAGTAGTTGAAATCCGAAAAATAAAGCAGCTTATAAAGAACTGTTTCACCAACATTTGGCTTACCTGCACAGCGTTCAAGAATGTATAGTAAAACATTTTTAAACTTACTGACGTGTAGCGTTGGAATTGAGATACGTTCCTCTACTTTCTTCGCCTTCTTTTCTTCTTTTCCAACAAATTCTCGACTTGTAGAGAAATCCTTAGACATAAAATCATCCAACGAAAATTCTAAAACCAATGACAGTTTTTGCAATTCAAGAATATCAACACTTCTGTTCCCTAACTCAATTTGAGCCAATGACGGTCGGGAAATTTTGACACTTTTAGCCAAATCTTCTTGAGACAACCCCTTCATTTTACGAAGTTCAGTTATCCTCTGACCTATTTGCTTTTGCGACAATTTTATGTTCATATCAATTTATATAATATTGCTTAACGGGGCTAAGATACGTTTTGTTTCAATACAAAACAAATATTTGTTTCATTTTCAAACATTCACCATTGATTCAAATCGGGTGCACTTCTCACACTACCATATATGCAGACCTCGCATACGGACGAAGTCACGCGCTTGAATTATTGAATTGTTAAAATTATTTTTTGAGAATCGCGTTTTGCCCGGCGGTAGTTTAAAAATCTGCATGGCAGGCAACTTTATCAGCATAGAAGAAAAAGCGATTCTGCCCTACCTCTATGTTTCGAATTGTAGTGATTTTTTATCCTGGACAGCCGAGAATAAAATAGGAACAGTTTCCTAATTTTAGATAATAATTTTTACATTGCAATAGCTAAAACTATATAATACAATGAAAAATATGAAATTCTTTAAATTACTCTTTTTTTTTATTTTTGTTCTTTACGCCAGAAATATTTCAGGTCAAATTGCATATAAAAATCTTGATTTAGGAATTAATACAAGTATATATTCAGACGGCTATTTATTTAATGGCAATTTTCAAGTTGGTGGAAAGACGTCAATTTATTCTAGTAATATATGGATAGGTGGTTTAGATAATAATGGACAATTGCACCTGGCTGCCCCAAGTTATGGTGTATTAGGGAAAGATCTATTTTACGGGCCTATTGCAACTAATTATACAGGCTCATATGATTTAAAATATAATCGCGTGTGGAAAATTTCATTCAATCAAATACAAAATCATATTTCAAATTTTTCAACTCCCGGTTACATAATGCCAACCGATATACAAAATTGGCCCGGGAATGGAGATATAGCCAATGGAGAGGCATATTACCTTGCACCATACGTTGATGTTAACGGAAATAATTTGTACGATCCTGTTAATGGAGATTATCCTGAAATCCTAGGGGATCAAGCTGTATTTTATATTGCTAACGATGCAAAGTACCCTCATTCGTCTGGAGGAGATAGCTTAAGAATTGAAATTCATGGAATGTTGTTTGAGTACAGTACTTCTTCTCCTATGGGTAAGGCAGTATTTGCTGATTTCAAAGTATATAATCGTTCAATAATAAATTATGATTCCGTTTACGTAGGTGCATGGGGAGATTTAGATCTAGGAAATTATTTGGATGATTACATGGGTTGTGACTCAACGTTGAATACATTTTATGCTTATAATGCTGATGCTGATGACGATGGAGCCCTTGGATATGGAACTCATCCTCCTGCACAGGGAATCTCAATACTTAATCACCCTGCTTCCAGATTTATTTATTATCAAAATAGTAATTCAACCACTCAGGGCAATCCTGATTTACCTGTAGATTATTATAATTATTTGAAAGGAAACTGGAAAGATAATACACATCTTACCTATGGCGGAACAGGGTATGGAGGAGCCTCATCTACTGATTTTATGTATAGTGGATTTCCTGAATTAAATTCTGGCTGGAGAAATAATGGTTTTCCAGATGATTGCCGTGGCGTAATGTCTATCGGCCCATTTATTTTTAATACAGGAGATGCATTATGTCTTCAAGTTGCTTATCCTTTTGCTTGGGATATTAATGGGACACATTTTACTTCTATTGCACTATTAAGACAATATATAAATTAAATTGATTCTATTTATGCTGGTACACCTTCTTGTTGGTTAACTTCAAACATCAATTACACTAATATTCAAGAAAATTCATTGAGTGTTTATCCTAATCCGTCGTCTGGAAAAATAATAATGAAATCTGACGATGGGATTGAGAATATAGAAATCTTTTCAGTATTAGGTCAAACAATTTTGACTCAAGATAAAAAAGGGGAGCTAGTAGAAATCGATTTAGCAAAATTTGGTAGAGGAATTTATTTATATAAGGTGAAACTGAAAAATAATAAATTTTGTTTTGGAAAAGCATTTGTAGAGTGATACTAATTCAAGTCTTGCCCCACTTTACAGAATTTTTAATCCTGCTCTTTGCTGGGCGAAGTCTTAAGCGCGAAGTAGTAATCTTTATTAAATATACTTCTAGCTGATTGAGCGCGCGACTTCGTCCACGACGAGACGTTTAATGTTCTAACGAATTTTACTCTTCTATTTTTTGCTAACTCGGGAAAAGGCACGTAA
>JAYURB010000281.1:0-8265 GCA_043756425.1 Bacteroidota bacterium | reverse complement strand
GATCCCCGAATGTTTGGTGTTGTAAAAGTGAACGATAATGGAGTGATAACAGAATTTGTTGAAAAGCCGGAAACGTTTGTTTCTGATCTTGCCATCATAGGAATTTATTATTTCAAAGACGGTGCATATTTGCGAAATGAAATGCAATATCTTATCGATAACAATATTAAGGATAAAGGCGAGTTTCAGCTTACCAATGCTTTGGAAAACATGAAAGCGAAAGGCACGCAGTTTTATACCGGCAAAGTAACGGAATGGCTTGATTGCGGAAATAAAGATGCAACAGTAAATGCCAATGGCCGCATGCTTGCCATTAAACAAAACGAACTGATTGTGCCAACGGATACGACTAAAGAAAACGCTGTAATAATTCAGCCCTGTTATATTGGCAAGAATGTGAAAATAAAAAATGCTGTTGTCGGGCCCTTTGCATCTATAGGAGATAATACTAAAATAGAAAATGCTGTTGTTTCTAACTGCATCATTCAATCCGGTGCCTCCATTAAAAGCAGCATATTGGAAAATTCCATGGTTGGTAATTTCGCTGAATATATCGGAAAACCTGAGCAATTGAGCATAGGCGATTATTCAACCCACAATTAATAAGAACAAAAATGATTAACATCAACAGACTTTTTTATTTCATTGTACTTTTTGCTTTTGGTTTATTCGGTTGTAAAAGTTCACAAACAGCACCGTCGGCCCGCAGTGGAAAGTCTTCGTCATCTTCGTCTTCCCTGACGGATGTTCAGAAGGCTGAAGTGACCACTGTTTTTTTCAATGCAACGAAAGAAAAAATTCTGGGCAATTTTGCAAATGCTGCAACACTTTATTCTGAAGTAATACGCAAAGATCCTTCGAATGCTGCTTCCATGTATGAGTTGGCAAACATTTATGTTGAACAGAAAAAATACGCCGATGCTCTTTTCTTCAGCAAGAGTGCTTACAACATCGATAAAGATAATACCTGGTATGCACTTGCTTATTCTGACATACTGCAGAAAAATAAAAAGTTTGCAGAATCGGCACAGGTCCTTGAAAAAATGGTTCGCGATAGCCCTGACCGCCCTGACTTTTATTATGAATGGGCCAATGCTTTGATTTTTTCTGAAAAGCCGTCTGAATCAATAAAAGTTTACGACAAACTTGAGCAGCAGATTGGAATAACTAGCGACGTAAGTATTCGCAAAGCCCGCCTCTATCAGCGTTTGAATAAAAACGAAAAAGCCATTGAGGAGTTGAAAAAACTTATTGCCAACGATCCTACCGATGCGCAATCGTACGGTATGCTGGCAGAAGTTTATCAGGCAATGGGTGAAAAGGAAAAAGCGCTGGAGACGTATAATGTTATTCTGAAAGTAGATCCCAACAATCCATACATACACCTTTCTCTTGCAGATTTTTACCGCAATAATGGAGAGAAAGAAAAATCAGTTGAAGAATTAAAAAAAGCATTTCTGAATAAGGAGCTCGACATAGATACCAAAATCAGTATTCTTTCCTCTTATTTTGCCCTGATAAATATTCATCCTGAATTGAAGGAACAGGCTCTTGAAATGAGTCAATTGCTTATCAATTCCCATCCCAATGAACCTCGTGCTTATGCTGTGTACGGCGACTTCCTAAATCAGGATAAAAAATTTGCAGATGCCCGCGTGCAATATATAAAAGCGAAAGAACTTGGTTCAAATGAATTTTCAGTTTACAGCCAGATTCTTTTCATCGATGCTCAATTACAAATCTGGGATACACTTAAGAATGACAGCAAGGAAGCATTAGAACTTTTTCCCGATCAGCCCATTGTTTATTTCTATGGCGGTATAGCCGATATGCAAAAGAAAAACTATACAGAAGCCATATCTATACTTAACTCAGGAGTGAAAATGGTTGTAGAAAATAAACCACTGGAAAATCAATTTTATACAAATTTAGGAGACGCATACAACGAATTGAAAGATTACGCTAAAAGCGATGAAAATTATGAAAAAGCAATTACCATAAATCCTAAAGATGCCAACGTACTTAATAACTATGCTTATTATTTATCTGTTCGCAATGAAAGACTTGAAAAGGCAGAACAGATGTCGCGCGAGTCAAATGAACTGGAACCCAAACAGGCATCGTATCAAGACACGTATGGATGGATTATGTATAAGTTGAATAAAATGAGTGATGCCAAATTATGGATTGAGAAATCTTTGTCAAACAGCGAAGATAGCAGCGCTACTGTATTAGAGCATTACGGCGATATTCTTTTCAAGCTTGGCGATACTGCGAAAGCATTTGAGTTCTGGCAAAAAGCAAAATCAGCAGGTGAAGGAGCTTCTGAATTTCTCGACAGGAAAATTCTGGAAAAGAAAATTTTTGAATGAAAAAAGTTACCGCTGATTTATTTTATGGAATTGCATTTTCCCTGGTTGTTTTTTTTCTCCCTTCTTGTAAGACAACCCGCAAAGTTGTGGAAAGCCCTTCTTCTTCTGTGAAGTTAAAAGGAGAAGAAGTAATTCAGGTCTTTGACAGTGTTATGTCAAGAGAATTTAGCTTCAAATATCTTTCTTCAAAAGCGAATGTTAGTTATACCGATAAATCAGGATCAGCAACAGATTTCGATATTAATCTACGACTCAAATACGACAGTATTGTATGGATTTCAATTACTCCTTTGCTGGGTATAGAAGTAGCCCGTGTATTAATTACCCGTGACAGTGTTTTCATTCTCGATCGCCTGCATAAAACATTTCAGAAAAGAGATTTCGCTTACTTCGAAGACATGCTCCGAACGAATGTGGATTTTAATATGATTCAATCGGTAATTGTCGGAAATTATTTTCAATATCTTGAAAAGGAAAAACTTCGTTCCATGTATGAAGAAGAACCGTTTATTATTTTAAG
The DNA here is from genome assembly GCA_043756425.1 of Bacteroidota bacterium. GTDB lineage: Bacteria > Bacteroidota > Bacteroidia > AKYH767-A > 2013-40CM-41-45 > JADKIH01. Next base: position 5,373 of record JAYURB010000281.1, on the reverse strand, counting down.
TACGCTGAATAAACGACAAGCACGAAGAGCATCAGAAGAAAAGGATCCCAACAAGCCTGTAGTGCAGGATTTCTGGATCGATGGGAATTACCGTATTGCTAAATCCAGAATCAGCGATGAGAAAAAGGACCGCTGGGTTGAAGCAACCTATTCAAAATTTACAGATGTAGGCGGATATTTATTTCCGGGAAATTTGGTTGTAACAGTTGCTTCATCGAGTCCCACTATTATTCGTGTTGAATATACCAAGGTTGTAAGTGAAGATACCTTACAACTTCCTTTTTCAATTCCGGAGAAGTACCAGGAGAAGTAAGCAAATGATTTTATGAAACGTTTTATTAACCCTTCGGCTGCCTCAGGGACCACCCTTCGGCGGTGCTCAGGAACCATCCTTCGAGTGTGCACAGGGACCATCTGTAAATCTATTACAGGATTATCTAACTAAACTGTAAACTTTTTTCAGGACGAGTCAACATCTTCGTGCTCAGTAACTGCCCTTCGGCTGCTCAGCCGGACTTCGAAAAACATTTATCATTAAGTCAAAGAAGCTCTTTCGAAGACTAACAATTGGATCAAAGCTCGGCAGAGCGAAGCCGAAGCCAAAATTAAAATTGATCCCCGGTCCTTGAGCGCAGCCGAAGGGCAGTTACTTAGCAGGGTCGAAGGGGGTTTACTGTGGCTTTTAATGTTCTAACGAATTTTATTCTTCTGTTTTCACTTGCCCGGAAAAATGTACGTAAGTAAATCCCGCGCTCTGTGGTGGACGAAGTCGCGCGCTCGAGTTAATTGCAGAGCTATTATTTATTTTCCTGCTTCGCGCTTAACTTCGCCCAGCGGCAGGAGCAATTGCCTTGAAAGGGTGCTGTTAATTTGAAACGAAAAGAGCTATTAAATAAATCCCAAAGCAAAAAAAATGACACACCCATTTAAGATGTGTCATTCCGAAAAAATATTTTCTGAGTAAAAAATTATTTCTTAGAACCGAAAATTTTTGAAATCCCTGAAAGGATGCCGCCACCGCCGGAAAGAGAGCTTACAATGTTTTTTACATCGAAGCTATTATCTTTAGGATCGTTGGTTTTGCTTACAAATTGGCTCATAACAACAGGAATAAGTTTTTGAACGATTGCTCCGGCCTGACTCTGATCAATGCCGAATTTTTTCATTAGTTCACCGGTAACATTGCTGCTAATGCCCTGAACCAATGGGTTATTTTCAATGCTATTACTTGCCAAAAGGCCTGTAAGCGATGAAACCCCGCCGGTTTTTACTACATTTTTAAGTTGGTCCATAATACCTGTTGCCGCTGTCTTAATTGCAGCATCATTATGCTGATTGGGAATAGCAGGGTTGTTGATTATGGCTTCTCCTGCATGTTCTTTAACGAGTTTTAATAGTTGATCAAACATTTTTTGTTAAATTTAGTTTTAGTTGATGATTAAATAAAAATTACGTCTTTTTAAGAAGACATAAGCAAAAGTAATAAAAACCCGCATAAATAATGGATTGTCAAATGGGCAATTGATTTAAAAGGAATAATTTCTTCTAAAACATGCATAATTTAATAAAAAACAATAACTTTCTTACAGTTCTTTACGTTCAAAATACCTCTTTGCGTTAGTTTTAGTAAGTATATGAAAGCCATTTCCGACTTTAATTTTAAAGCAATATCCTCTCGGAAGAGGCTATTATTAGTTTTTTTTTCTCTGATTACTGCAAGTGTCTTCCCCCAGTCAAAAAAAGAACTGGAAAAGAAAAAGGACATTATTCAGAAGGATATAGAATATACAAACCAGATTCTTAATCAGACTAAAAAAAGCAAGTCGAGCTCGCTTATTCATTTGGTGACGTTAAACAAGAAAATTTCTTACAGAAGTGATCTGGTTGGGACCATTAACTCTGAACTGAATGTGGTGGATAAAGAGATCGGCAGTGTATCAACCAATATTGATTCGCTCGATGGCACATTGAAACGTTTAAAGGAACAGTATGCATCCATGATGTATTATGCATATAAAAATCAAAATGCATATTCAAAGCTGACATTTATTTTCTCTTCCGAAGGATTGAATCAGGCGTATAAGCGAATGCTCTACTTGCGCCAGCTCAGCAATTACAGGTTCCGGCAACGAGACCTAATTGTTCAATTGCAGAATTCCTTAAACGGGAAAAAGGAAAAACTCGTCGACTTTAAACACGATAAGAAAGAATTGCTGCATCTGCAGGTAAGGCAAATCAAAGAACTTGATAAAGAAAAACAGGAGCAAGTCGAAGTGTTGAATTCTCTTACGGCAAAGGAAAAGAAATTAAGAAGCGATCTTAAAGAAAAGCAAAAAAAGCAGCAGCAACTTTCCGCAAAGATTGAAGAAGTAATTCGGAGAGAGATTCTTGCAGCAAAGGCTGCTGCAAGAAAAAGAGCGGCAGCAACAACAACGGCCAGCAAGGCAACAAAAAAACTTGACAATACAAATTCCTCTGCAATTCTTTCGAATACGCCGGAAGCATTAAAGCTAAGTAATGCTTTTGAAAACAATAAAGGACAACTCCCGTGGCCTGTAGAAAAAGGAATGATTAGCAGTTCATTCGGAAGGCATTCACATCCGTTATGGAAAGATGTTGTTGTAAACAATAATGGCGTTGATATTAATTCAACGAAAGGAGCCCAGGCGCTTTCAATTTTTGAAGGACGAGTAATCTATGTAATCATGGTAGTAGATAAATATGCCGTGCTTGTGCAGCATGGAGAATACTTTACACTCTACTCAAACCTGGAAAAAGTTTTTGTCAAAGTGGATGATAAGGTCATGACGCGGCAGCCCATTGGCGTGGTTCAAACCAACGATGAAGAAGGAAAAACGGAATTACACCTTGAAATATGGCGCGGAAGCAATAAAATGGACCCTGAGGTTTGGATTGCTTCACGATAAGAATACATCTTTTAGAATGTATTGCCGGAAGTACTCATGAAAATTCCTTACCTTTGATTAGAACATTACAATTTCAAATCACATAGAAATGTTACTTTCAACCTTACTCGGAATTCTTGGCGGCTTAGGCGGCGGCGAAATTGTACTACTAGTACTAATTATCCTTTTACTTTTTGGGGCGAAAAGGATTCCTGATCTTGCCCGAGGAATCGGGAAGGGCATCAAAGAATTCAAAGATGCGCGGAATGGCGTGGAATCTAAAGACGATGATAAGAAGGATAAATAGAATATTTGTTATCAAATCGGGTTTCATAATTTTGTATTTTTAGATTGTTTAAATGGAGGATCGGATTCTTTCGATTAATTCTAAAGGAATTACTTCAGAGTACGCAGAGAGTTCAGAATGATCTCTTCTATCAATCGACTTTTGATATTTTTTACCTTTTTGAACACTGATAAAAAATATTTCTTTCAGCGGAAGCTGGTTCTGGCGTGCAGTCTGGTCAATAAAAATCCATCCTACTTTTCGTTTGTTATTTTTTAAATAGAGCGTGGCTATCTTGTACAGATGCGGAGCTAAATCATCTAAACCCATAAGACTGTTGTATTGATTTTTTGAATGAATTGTAGATTGACTTTGCATATGACTCTTCTATAGTTGATTCTGCCTGCGTATTACTTTTTACAATTGCAGTAATGTCAATTCGTGTTAAATTATCCTCAACAGAACTTACCTCTAAGACAAGTTGTTTTGGTTTTCTAAACCAACTCCCTTTTTGAACAGCTACCAAAACAGGATTTGCTGTAGGAATGGTTTGAACTAAAAAGCCCTGTGAGGTCAGCATTTCTTTTAACCGGCTCAGAACGTTGGGCAAAGCATGCCCGAGAAGCGTTGTTTTCATTTTCGCAGTTTAAGTTTTCAATATTCAGACTTGCACATTCGTGAAAGCCGGTTTCCGTAAGGCAGAGACGAGATTGCTGTGATAATCTACAGCCGGTTTATTAAGATGTAAGCAAAATACCCCAGACACACCTAAATGTCCACTTAATTAAGCCAAATGGACTATCAGGGCTATGGAAACATGATTTTACAGGGCTAATGAAAAAGAAAGTCCGTTAAATTTTAATTAAAAAACTATACTCTTCCTTTCAATATAATCGATTTTTCAATGATTATTTAAAATTTTCAATAGATGTGAGCGATCTGTCATTAAGAAAAAATGAAGATGGCAATTCTAAATGCATTAAATATGATAATTTGTAAGAATTATAATGCGTTTTCATAATTCAAACAGCTTTTCTGCGTACATTGTATTAATAGAAAAAATGATTATCGTATCTTTGCAAAACGCTGATATATTGCATTTAAGAACCATTTTTGATTTACACGGGGGAAAATGAAGAAATTTATTAATTTTATTATAGCATCACTGCTTACAACAACGATGTTTTTGTTTACCAATACATGTGATGCTCAGATAATTAACAGTCAGACAGCTGTTGATGCCGACTATGATCCCATATCGGCTACTTTGGATAGTCTTGTAAATCAGGTTTATATAAGAAGGTTGAATATTAACTCATCACCCGGCGGCACAACAGATAATGTTTATCAGAGTTTTGAGGTCCCAAGTTTTTCAGCTGAAGTTTATAAACAAAAAATTGAAAAAATTCAGACTCCCATTCCTCTTTGTTACAACGATGAGGTACGACAATACATTGACCTTTATGCATTGAAAAAAAGATCCCTTACTGAAAGAGTAATGGGTCAGGCAGCACTTTATTTTCCATTGTTTGAACAGATATTAGATCAGCAAGGATTACCATTGGAGTTTAAATACCTTTCCATAGTAGAAAGCGCTTTAAATCCAACAGCAGTTTCACGTTATGGTGCTACAGGATTATGGCAATTTATGCTTGGTACAGGAAAAATGTATAATCTGAAGATTAATTCTTTCATTGATGAAAGACGCGATCCGGAAAAATCAACACTTGCCGCTTGTCAGTATTTTAAAGACATGTATGCAATTTACAATGACTGGCTTCTTGTAATTGCCGCCTATAATTGTGGAGCCGGTAATGTAAACAAAGCCATAGCACGAAGCGGAGGCAAAAAAACATTTTGGGAAATCTGCGATCATCTTCCCCGTGAAACAAGAGGGTATGTTCCTGCATTTATTGCTGTCACTTACTTAATGACTCACACCAATGATCACAACCTTAAATCTGTTCCTCCATTGATCTCTTATTACGGTGTTGATACAGTAATGACAGATCGCAGAGTGACGTTAAAGCAAATTGCAGATGCCATTAACCTGCCTATTGATTATCTGAGTTATCTCAATCCTATTTATAAGAAAGGCGTCATTCCGGTGTCTGATCAGCAAATGGCAATTCGTCTTCCTTCCAATAAGGTTAATACCTATTTGGCAAATCTATCTACTAT
>JAYURB010000280.1:0-8267 GCA_043756425.1 Bacteroidota bacterium | reverse complement strand
TAATCCTTCTTAATCCTTAATGCAGAATTTAAATCATTCAAGGCCGCATCCAAATCTTGCTTTCTAAAATAGGTCTTGCCCCGATTATAAAATGCTTCAGAATAATGCGGCTTCAATTGAATAGCTGTTGTTGAATCAATAATAGCAGAATCGAGTAAGCCTTTCATGTCATACTAATTTCCGCGATCGCAATAGATATTTGAAAAATTTGGGTCGAGTAAAGCTGCTTTGTTGAAATCCATCATTGCTTCATCAAGCCTTGATGTCATGCAATAAATAATTCCGCAATTCACATAGGCTCCCTTGTATTGGGGATTTATACTTATAGCTCTATTGCAATCGGCAAGTGATAGTCCCAGTTGCCCACGAAGGCGGTAGATCTCTGCACGATTAATAAGTGTTTTCACATGATTGGGATTAATTTGTAATCCTCTGTCAAAATCTGCAAAATCTTTCCGGCGTAAATTCCGGCAACCTTGCTTATCACTGGGACTTTGGCGACGGAACCACTTCGAATCAGTTTGCTCCTCCCGCACATATTTATAACAACTCCGGTATTTATACAGTGAAAATGATCGTAAGCACCGGAAATTGTTTTGCAACAGTTATAAAACCAAATGTAATTACAATATATCCTGATCCTGTTGCAGCTTTCAATATTAATAATGGCATCAATGATAACATGAAACAAACTGTTTCGCTGACCAATCTTTCTACTGAAGAAAGAATAAATAGTAAGAATAAAAGACATTGACGGCAAGTCGCATCAGTTGGTTGGGCATGTTACGGTTGTGAAATGATTTTGTGACTTAATGTTCTAATTTATGTTGTTACGTTAGTAGTTTAAATTCACCATACCCATCCCCTACATCTTTAAGTATGATGTCTTATATAGATTTGTTGGTGGAACAGAGCTTACTCATAGTTTCTAAATATTGAAGATATGTCTTTTCAAAATATTTTTTCGAAACCAGAGTTCAAAAGCCGGATCGATAAAAACAACCTTTCCTGATTGTATATCGATGATCTCGCGCTTTAGCAAAGTCGCTTTCACCTTATTTACATTGGCAGATGTTCCCAACTGAAATCGGTTTATTGTTTCCTTTGAACTTAATGCAGTGGCTTCACCGGCAACTGCTTTAAGAAAATTTAGCTGGGTGTCGCTCAGGTCTTCGGTGTCTTTAAAATAAAGGATAGCATTTTGATCTACGAGGTCTTCTACTGCTTTGCTTACAATTTCTGTTGTTGCTTTTTTAACTGTATTTATCCAGGTGAGATGAGAAAGTTGCTGCACATAATACGGATGGCTTTTTACGGATTGTGCAATTTGCAGAGCAAGAGACTGACTGATTGTTTTGTTGGTTCTTTCAAAGGATTCTGTAATAAACGTAGTCCAGTGTTTTTCATCGATCTTTTCGAGGTACATGATTTCACCAAACTTATAAAAGGGCATGGATTGTTTTTCGAATAATTGCATCATCATATGTTGCTTGCTGCCGTAGAGACAATACGTAACATTTTGCTGATGCTGCCATTCACTGCGAAGACGTTTTTGGAAAAGACCGGGGTCATCAAAGTTGCCTATGTTCTGGAACTCATCGATACATACTATAATGTTCATTTTTTTTTCAAGAGCAATCTTTTCAGGTAATTGAAGAATTTCATGATAGTTCTTTTTCACTTCATCCATTTCAAGTTTAATTTCGAAATCATTTACAGGATCAATACCCAATGAAAATTTAGGATTGATCCTTTGCATGAACATATTTGCAAGTGCCATCCATTCTTCCATTTTATTGGATGTCGCTTTGATGACAGCGGTAGAGAATGTATTGAAAAATTCTTCTTCATTTCTGACCGGTAAAAGATCCATAACAATGACTCTGAATTTTTTACCATTGACCTGTTTAGCTACTTTTTCGACGAGCGACGATTTTCCCCATCTTCTGGGAGAAATCAGGGTTGTATTTATTTTGTTTTCAAAGTTGGATTTAAGTCTTTGAATTTCTTTATGGCGGTTGGTAAAGTTCAATTCGCGAACCGTTCTGCCATATGTAAATGGGGATTGCATGAGATAAAGATATGCTTAAATCAATAACTTACCAAATAGTAACTTACCAAATAGTAACTTACCAAATAGTTAGTTATATATTTTAATTCAGCGTAAAAAAGGGTAATATTGTCGGCAAAGTTCATTTTATTCGAAAATTACCTTTCTAACAATGACTTTATCTCTCGTAGTCATGTTAAGAAAATACATTCCTTTCTCTAACGTTTGATGATTTATTTCAATTTGTTGTTTATCCGTATCCACTTCTCTGATAACTTGTCCATTTAAATTAATCAACCTGATTCTGCTTTTACCGATATTTTCAAGTTTGATAATCACAAAATCTTTCGACGGGTTTGGATAAACGATTATTGATTGATCATAATTTTCCTTTATTCCATTAATAAGCGTTGAATCGGAATTTTCAACTATAGGTATTTCTACAAGACTATTTGATAGTGCATTTGTTTTCGATAAGTTCAAATTAAGAAAGCCTCCTGAAGTATTGGGCACGGTGAAATTCAAAACACCTATGATGCCATTGCCTGAAACATTTATATTGTCTATCCTTGTAAAAGCGACTTCACATTTTCCGGAAGAAGAGAAATCTTTCAGTATGTTTAAATGATTATTTCCGTTGTCAATCCAAGAATTCGAAAAATCAATAGTTACGGAGCCGGCTACAACCATTGCAGGATCATAATTAATCGTAAAAGCAATGCCATATAAATTATTTGCCGGATTAGTTGTCGTTCCGAGAACAATCGGTACGCTAATCTGAGTGCCGGGCGGAATGTTCCCCGGTGGAACAACAAGAAAGAAATCAGCTCCCACACTATTTTGAATAATCGGTGGATTCGCAATTCGAAACGGATGTGTCATACCGTAGTTTATAAGTACAGCGTTTGTATCGGAATACGAAATAATGCCGTCGCCATCAGAATCAGCCCGCTTTTCATTGATTCCATTTGAAAAAGTATAATACCAATCAAGACAGGGTTGAGCTATCCAGTTAATGGTGGCAGATGGTCTGATGAATCCAGTATCGCTAAAAGCAATACCAATATACAAGAGGTCGTTGTTGTCAACAGTAAGATCATAATTCGCATCACCGGGCCAGACATTGCTGTATTGAGGAACGCACGAAGAAAATAACCATCCTGAATTACCTCCAAGGTCAGTGCTGTGAACACCTGCATAAAAAGGGCCTCCTACAGTATTAATATTCTGTATTGATAAGAAATCAACACAAAGAGTATCCGGATAATTTAATGTATCCTGCCCACTCAGTGAAACCGGATTCAAAGGATCGGAAGCAATATAAAAATAGCTATTGATATCCTGCCGTCCAAAGAGAGTCACATTCATTCCGGGCTGATTGAGGATTAATGTGTCAAAGACTTCATTTGAATATAAATTAAATGTAGAAGATGCAACAGTCAATTTCACAAATGAATTATTCGCCCCTACCAAAGAGACTGCAGTATCCAGCAAGACAACATTCCTGAAAAAAGAATTTCCGGCATATAAATCACTTACACGAACATCACGAAAAGTGCTCGAATCCCCGTCTAGGCGTTCGGCTACCGTAACATCGAAATATGAATTATGTGTTCCTGCAGTAAAGTAGGACAATGAAGTGATGTCTGTACTATCGGCAACTATATGACCGGAAATCGTACTCCAGTAAGAACATAAAATTGAGGAGTTATGAAAGCTTGCTGTACCACCCGGAGACGATGTAAAACCTGTGCATTGTATGTAACGGTCGTTGCAGTTTAATTCACCATTGGTCACTTCTATAGTACCGCCAAGCAAAGACAAGTCTAATCTTATGTCGCTTTGAAGATCCCATTTTCCACCAATGCCATCAAATTGAATAAACGGCGATCGTGAACCTACACATTGAAGTCCGGCCAGGTTCAAAACATTTCCCGGTGCTGTTGAATTCATATTAATGAAATCGAGAGCGACAACTTGTAGTGTATCAGGAACAATTAGTGAACCATTAATTTTCAGGAATGGATTTGTACCCAAATTTGTTAATACCGGTTTATTCGCTCCCGTAAAATTCATTGTGCCAAATTCATTGAAATAATTCCAATACCGGAGTGTATCACCGGGAGCAGAAAATGAATTCGCATCGAAGTAAAGAGTGTCTGTTGCAGTTGGGGGACATTCTCCACCGGGACCTCCTGAAGTGCCCGACCAATGCAAGCTATCTTGTAACTCACCGGAACCATTCACCCAATAAAGGTTCCTGGCAGAAGTTGAATTTACTGTAATACCGGTGACGATTCCGGAAGACAAACTATTCGTTGCCGTAAACGTTGCACCTATAAATTTCATGTTTGCTAATTTCATGTAATTGAAATTAATATTACCACCGACAAGATAATTCAGCGTTCCATTTTTCAATTCAACTAATCTTGAACACAAACCATCAGCCTGAAAATAACTGTAAACATTTTGCGTATCATTCACAGACACAATCATGCCCGTATTAAATGATGCTACTGACGGATCAACATTTAATACAATCGAATCAAAATCCTGCGTACCACCAAGGTCCATTGAATAACCGCCTGCGTTTAACTTATTAAATACGTTGCCTATTCCTGAAATGGTACCGCCTGTCGGAAATAAAGCGTTGTGAATGGTAGTGTGTGATATTGTCAACATAGATACTTCAACATCATTAAATGTACAGGAGTCACAATCTATCAGAACTGCTTTTACATCCCTATATGCATCGTGATTCTTTCCTTGAAATTGTCCGGTAGTTATGAATTTTGCGGAGTCTGCATCTGCATAAAATATATTCTGACGATTCCAGCTATCAACAACAACGGTTGATGTGTCTAGGTAAATTGAACCTGAATTTGTTCTTAGCTCACGGCAAAATAATTTATAACCGTTCGTTCGAAAACTACCGCTTCCATTCTCAAATATGTAACCACCGTTATTAGTGCCGATGGTATCCAACCGGAGGTCCGATTGAAGATCGATTGTACTGCCTCCATAAAAATTAAACGTGGGGTAGTAAGTTGTATCAAAACGTGCTCCAGCTGCATTAATGATTTCCGGAGTTGTTGACCGAAAATAAATTTCTGTTCCTGGAAAATTAAGTGTAACCGGAGATGGCATAATTATCGACCCATAAATATTCAAGGCATAATAAAAAAAGAAAACCGGCTGGTTAGCTCCGGTTGTATTAATGGACCTACAATTGATTAATGAGGAATATGCTTTGACAGTATCAAATGGTGAAGTAAAAGAATTGCTATCAAAGAATACATCTGAATTAGGAGTAGGCAAACAATAACCACCGGGACCACCACTGGTTGCAGACCAATGTGTAGAGTCGCTCCACGATCCTCCACCACCTACCCAATAAAGGTTTTGCTGAGGTGCATTGTTGATAGTAATACCTGTTGCCAAACCTAAATCAAAACTGTTGTTTGCCGTAAAAGTTGCACCAAAGAAGTGAAGTAAATTTAAGTGAACGTAATTGAGAATTACACTACCACCGTTTTTATAAACAAATGCTTGTGTGGCGCCTCTGATAATAATTGGTCCTGAACAAGTACCGTTGACTGATAAATAACTATTGACAGAGATGGTGTCATCTAAAACCACTTCACCTCCGACGTTAATGACCAGTGAATCGAATGTATTTGCATAATTACATTCCAAACCCGGAGTTGCAATACTCAGTTTGTTGAAAGTATTTCCAGCACCATTTATTCTATTCCAACTACCTCCTAAAAGTGCATTATGATAACTGCTGTTGGTAGTATGAAGTTCATTGCCCAGAACATCGTTAAAAATACACGAATCTCCATCTATGCGATCAGCGTTTACATTAAAATATCCGTTCCCTGTTCCACCACTAAAATAAAGTGCATTTATTGTACTTGTATCACCAAATACTATACACGGATAATTATTATAGACATGTCCAAAATAATTGACGTTTACTATCGACGTACTCAAATGAATTTCTCCGCCGGATAATCTGAATTCGCGACACTTGATAGTATGTCCGCGTGTGTAAAGAATACCGCTGTCCAAACTTACAATGGAGCAGCATTGTATCATGGTGTCAATAATAAAGTCACTTTGCAACTCCCAGCTGCCACCACCTTGAAATTCAAAATTATGAAAAGCAGCCGAATCGACTCTAAAGCCTGATGCATCAATGATATTACCTGTTGTGGTAGTTTCAAATCTGAAAAATCCATATAACTTGCTTCGTACAGCAGTTGGTGCGAGGAATGATCCCGCAATTACTAAATCACTTTGACCGCCTATGCATGGGTTATTTGCTCCTGTGAAATTCAGGTTTTTGCAATAATTTATCGGGCGAATAAATTTTATTGTATCTCCAGCAGAAGAGAACGAATTAACATCAATAAAAACATTATCATTTAGTGATGGAATACATACACCGGATGGTCCTCCGCTTGAATTTGACCAATGTGCAACATCGTTCCAATTGCCTCCATTACCGACCCAATATAAATTTCTTGTTACAGGATTATTAATCGTTATTCCTGAAACGTTGCCTTGTCGAAAACTGTTATTAGCAGTGAATGAAGCGCCGGTAAAACTGACATTGCGAATAATTGCATTGTTCAAAACTACATTTCCTCCTGCCTTTTGAATCACTGCTTGATAAGAACCATTTAACTCTGTTAAATTGCTGCAATTACCATCCGCTTGAAACAGATTCGTTATTGTCTGCATATCGTTTAAAGTTACAATAGCGCCGGGATTAATAAGAAGTGTATCATAGGTATGATTACCTGCAATCAATAGGTTAGGGCTTGCAGTAACTGTGACCTTTGTGAAATGATTTCCATCACCAGAAATTTCTGTCTGATTGGCTTGAAGAATTAAATTGATAAATTGATTTTGATTTCCACGGGCAATTTCCGATATAACAGAATTAAATGTACAGGTGTCACCTGAAACATCTTTTGTTTCAACAATGTTATAATATTGATTCCACCCTCCTCTTAAATACCTATCTGCTTTAATGATGGCACTATCTGCATCAATTCCATGCGTTGCATTCCATGTCCAACATTCTACCAGAGAAGTTCCAAGATTAAATAATCCGTTAACGCAGGTAAAACGGGTGTATCGCATGTGGTGATTATTCGTATTCACGATTCCACTCCATACATAAATTTCACCACTGTACAGGGCAGTATCGTACATGTCTATATCACTTTGAAAGTCCCATGTACCGGTTCCGTTAAAATTTATTTGTGGATAGTAATTCAGATAATTTCGAAAATCTGCACCAAGCACATCTATTATATTACCGGATGCATTCGAATTAAAATTTATATTAGCGTTAAGGTTCCAGTCAACGTTTGCATGAATAATAAAAGAACCATAAATATTCAAGGCACCGTTGCCTGTAATAACCGGATTATTCGCGCCGGTAAAATCCAGCGATAGGCAATCGCCGCCGCTAATTTCCAGATCAACTGAATCACTGGGGCCTGTAAATGAGTTAGTGTCGAAGAAGACATTGTCTGCCTGAGTTGGAGGATTTGCACGAAAGACATTGCCCCCTGATGTTGTTGACCAGTGATTGGCAAAATCAGACCAAAGGCCGGATCCATTAACCCAATAAAAATTTGCAGCATCAACTGTAAAAGACATTTGAATTAATAACAAGGATAATATTATGCGCATAGTATAAATGAATTAATGATTTAAAATTTTTCGAGTCAACAAAATTTAATACTTGTTTCAGACTTTGCAAGGTAAATATACTATTTATCCCGCTTTGCTTTTCCATCAAATTTAATACAAATATTTCTTCGGCGACTATTCACAGAATTTCTCTAAATTCGATTGTTTAATATTGTATATTGGGTTGTTTATGATTTATCAATTCAGCTATAATCTGGTTCGAAAAAATACAGAAATGACTTGAGCCTTGTGTTACATTCTTGCCAATTTGTACGATAGCACTCAACATTTACAAATGCAACGACTAGAAAGTCGCGGAAGGATTTTCAGTAAAATAGATTAATTTACACCATAGGTGATCTATTTCAGCAAATTCTGTAATTCAATAATATAATTCTCATCAATAGACTGTCCGCTTTGTTTTATAAATAAAGCATCGTTGAGTGCATTTTGATAATCCTTCTTAGCTTTATAGACCTTAGAACGATAAAAATACGCGCCGAAA
>JAYURB010000279.1:0-8272 GCA_043756425.1 Bacteroidota bacterium | reverse complement strand
GGGGGCCGGACATTTTAGAAAAACAACTCGATTTAATTTAGAAAAGCTGTTTGTTTTTTTTCCATTGTTGTATTCTGAATTCATATCTTTGTTTTTACTAATCTTCCGTATTTATTTACCTTCCCCCTGCTAAATATTCAGGGTCAAACAAAAAAAATATGAAAAAAATCCTTTTTTTGTCCGCTTTAATCTTTACAACATTTATTTCAAAACATTCTAATTCTCAAAATTTAACAGCCGTGATTGAAGATAAAACGAAAAAAATTGAAGTTACCGGCAGTGCTGAAATACAAGTTGTCCCGGATCAAATATTTGTAGATTTTATGTTGCAGGAATATTATAATAAACAAAAAAGCAAAATCGATATTGACCAGATTCAAAGAGATTTTTTAGATCGATGCACAAAAGCAGGCATTACTAAGGATCGCATACAAATTCAAAACATGAACGGCTTTGATCAGAGTACTTGGTATTGGAGAAAAAGAAAAAAAGAGCAGCCTGACCTCATGGCTTCAACAACCTATGTAATTAAGTTTTCAAATGCTGCTGACATCGACAAATTGGTGAATGTATTGGATGATAATGCTACTCAGAATATGTATATAAGCAAAACGCATCATAGCAAACTGGAAGAATTTAGAAAGGAAGTTAAAATTAAAGCCCTTCAGGCTGCTAAAGCTAAAGCTCAGTATTTATGCGAAAGCATTGGAGAAAAAGCAGGCAAAGCATTGTTTATTCAGGAAATAGAAGGCGGTCAGGCAGTGCCTATGTATAGAAACATGTCTATGATGAATAAAACAATGATGGCCGATGAAGCAGGAGCTAATGAAGGCATCGATTTCCAAAAAATTACTATTCGCTGCGAAATTCAGGCTCAGTTTGCTATAGAATAAAAGGCTTGCAATTTTTTTTGCTACTCTTCATTTTGCAAAAATGGATTATTTTCTTTTTCAAACCCAATGGTCGTTACCGGTCCGTGTCCGGAATATACCCTAACAGAATCAGGAAACCTGAAAAGCTTATCTTTTATTGACTTAATCAGTGTATCATAATCACCGCCCGGAAGATCCGTACGGCCAATACTTTGCATAAAAAGCACATCTCCGGAAAAAAGGGCATTTGTTTCTTTGTGATAATAGGAAAAACTACCCGGACTATGTCCCGGCGTGAAGTATGTCTTCAAAGTGGTATTTCCAAAACAAACGTCTTTGCCTTCTTCAACAAATAATTCAGGCTCAGGAGAAGGTTCACATTCAATTCCCCACATCTTACCATATTCCGGCGCTGCCTTCAAAAGCCCCTCTTCAATTTTGCACATCTGAATTGGAATTTGGTATTTGCCTGCTAAGAAATTATTGCCAAGAAAATGATCAATATGGGCATGCGTAAGAAGAATTCTGACCGGTTTCAGTTTTTGAGCTGTAATAAATCTTTCTAACTCGCTTTTTTCTTCCATGGTGTAGCATCCCGGATCAATAATAATGCATTCGCCTGTTGAATCCGATAAAACATAGGTGTTTTCTTCAAAGGGGTTGAAGGTGAAAGTTTCTATCTGTAACATATTAACAGTTGATGAATTGTGCCGAATGTACATTGTTTTTTCAGGCTTGGAGACAGGAAATTTACTTATTTTTCTGAAATACTCCTGACATTAAGCTTACAATTATTACCTAACTATTAATTTAAAAAATCATTAACTTCGCCTCTGTATGAGAATGATTTTTCGAAGTATATTTTTCTGCGCTATCGTTTCTTTTTTTGCATTGAATTCAAGCGCTCAGTTTTACAACGGCTATGAAATGCAGTTTGGCAAAAACCGTGTTCAATACGACGATCGTTTTTGGTCCTATATGAAGTTTAAGAATTTTGACACCTACTATTATTTGGGCGGACTTGAACTGGCTGCATTTACCGGACGAACTGCAGATAAGGACCTGGAAGAAATTGAAAAACTATTTGATTATAAACTTGACGGAAGGGTTCAATTTATTATTTACAATAAATTAAGTGAAGCGAAACAAA
This sequence comes from Bacteroidota bacterium, assembly GCA_043756425.1. Classification (GTDB taxonomy): domain Bacteria; phylum Bacteroidota; class Bacteroidia; order AKYH767-A; family 2013-40CM-41-45; genus JADKIH01. Next base: position 6,250 of record JAYURB010000279.1, on the reverse strand, counting down.
CAAATATCGGCCTTGAAACGGAAGAGCTTGCCAACAATACCGGTGGTGTTACAAAGATCGTAGGAAACAAGGTCTTTCTTTATTTTACCGGCGATCATGAAAAACTTCATCAGCAGATACGGGAAGGGATTGCACGTGTATTGATTGATCAAATTATGTACGGGGGCGATGTTAAAGACAGAATACAAAATTCTGCTTTGCTTTCTTTACCGGATTGGTATATCCATGGACTGGTCTCTTATATTGCTCGTCCCTGGGATGTTGAAATTGATAACAGGATTAGGGATGGTATAGTAAGTAAGAAATATATTAAAATCAATCACCTTTCGGGAATTGATGCTGTTTATGCAGGTCATTCTATCTGGAAATATATTGTCGATACGTATACGGAAAGCTCTGTTTCCAATCTCTTGTATATGACGCGTATCAACAGAAACGTGGAAAGCAGTCTCATGTATGTGCTTGGATTAAACATGAAAGAGTTGTCGTTGAACTGGACAGCCGCTATGAAAGCCCGTTATGAAAATTCCGATGCTTCACGTGACAGCATTACATCAGTTTCAATTTTAAAACGCTCCCGTCCAAATGTGATGTATACGCAATTGCACACAAGTTCCGATGGTCGTTACAGCGTTTTTATTGCGAACAACCTGGGCAAATATAAGGTTATGCTTTATGATCATGAAAAAAGGAAGGTTAGAAGAATTTTAAAATCAGGCTATCGCTCATTTACTCAGGAAACGGACATTTCTTTCCCCGTTCTTTCCTGGCATCCTTCAGGATTGGTTATCGGTTTTATTCGCGAAAGAAAAGGCAAGCTGTGGTTAGGTACATATACATTGCAGACAAAGAAATACGATGAAAGGCCATTGTTCAATTTTGAAAAGGTACTCGATTTTAAATATTCATCCGATGGGCAAACCATTGTACTTTCAGGAATTCAGAAAGGACAATCTGATATTTTCGTTTATAACTTGCGTACAAATACATACGAGCAAATAACAAAAGATCCTTACGATGATTTTAGTCCAAGTTTTATTGATAACTCACGGGCCATTGTATTTGCATCTAAAAGAGAAAATGACTCCCTCAAAACCGACAAAAATGCTGTTCCTTTAACAAAAGGAAGTTTTGATATATTTTATTACGATTACAGTGGAAAGTCATCGGTGCTGCGAAGAATTACCAATACACCTGATTTCAACGAAAGTCAGCCTGCTCAATTTGACTCTGCAAACATCGCTTACCTCAGCGATGAAAATGGAATTGTAAACCGTTATCTCGCTCACCTAGACAGTACATTAAGCTATGTAGATACAGTGGAGCATTACAGAATGATCGTTAATAATTATTCAATGACAGACTACCCACGAAACATTATTTCTCAGGATATAAATCTTTCCCGAAGCAGGGTTAGCGAAATAATGTATCGAAATGGAAAATACAGGTTGTATGTAAATAAAATCACCAACGAAGAACGCTTAAGCAACAACAGTATTCCTAAAACACTATTCAGGAATGAGCAGATTAAAAATGCTTTGAATAAAAATGATGTTCCGCCTGTTCTTGAGAAAATTGAAAAGCCCGTACCGGCCCCTCCGGCTCCTGCTGTTGTTGATTCCGATGCAGTGGATATTGACAACTACGTTTTCCAGAGTGACTTTCCAAAATCAAAAAGTAAAAAGGAAAAAAAGAAGGAAAAGTTGTCAGAACAATTTTCTATTACAGATACAGCCAGAAAAGATACTGCCCATGTCGTTTCAGAAAGCAATCAGCTTCCGAAGCAGCGTAATTATGAAACGGCATTTTCTTCAACCTATTTCGTCGCTCAACTGGATAATTCTTTACTCAATCAATCGTACCAGCTATTCACCGGTGGAGGAGCTGTTTATTTCAATCCGGGCCTTAATGGTTTTTTTAAATTAGGTATTAGTGACCTGTTGGAGAACTACAGGATTACAGGCGGCTTCAAACTTGCAGGAGATCTGAATAGCAATGAGTATTTCCTGAGCTACGAGAACCTGCGCAAACGATTCGATAAAAAGATTACTTTTTACCGGCAAGCAGTTCTTCTTAGTGAATTTGGAATTAAACAACATTCACACGAAATGCGATTTGCGGGTACCTGGCCCTTTAGCGATATATCTTCTGTTCGTGGTTCCTTTGCTTATAGAAATGACAGACTAGCCTACCTTTCAGTTGATACGTTTTCTCTTGAGTTACCGAACCAATATTTAAACTGGGGAAGTGCACGTTTGGAATATGTTCTCGACAATACACTGAATACGGGTGTTAATCTTTTTAATGGAACGCGTTTGAAGGTTTTCGGTGAGTACTACAAGCAAATTGATAAAACAAATACAGGAATGGTTATCCTGGGAGCAGATGTTAGGCATTATCAAAAAATTCATCGTGAATTAATTTGGGCAAACCGATTTGCAACAGGAACTTCTTTCGGAAAGGAAAGAGTAATATATTACATGGGTGCAACGGATAACTGGATTAGTCCGGGTTTTAACTATGAAACTCCTATCGATTATACTCAAAACTATTACTTCCAGGCTTTGGCTACCAATCTAAGAGGCTTTGACCAGAACATTCGTAATGGAAATACATTTGCGCTAATCAACAGCGAAATTCGCTTACCTGTTTTCAGGTACCTTTTAAACAGACCTATTAAATCTGATTTCATCAAAAATTTTCAGATCGTTGGCTTTGGTGATATGGGAACAGCCTGGAATGGATCGTCTCCGTATGATTCTACCAATGCACTTAACAGAAAGGTTTATGTTCAAACACCTTTTACCATTGTTATTACAAGTCAGAATGAGCCAATTGTTGGCGGTATAGGATTTGGCTTGCGCAGTAAATTGCTGGGTTATTTTCTTCGCGCCGACTGGTCGTGGGGAATTCAAAACAGGGAACTCCAGCCACGGAAATTTTATTTTTCGCTCGGATTGGACTTTTGATAACAGAAAAAGAATTTCACTCGGCATGATATCAAAAATAAAATCTCTGGCCTCTAAGTTTCATAAGGATATTATTGTCTGTCGCCGGCATATTCATAAAAATCCTGAACTCTCATTTCATGAATTCAATACGCAAAAGTTTGTTGAAGAAAAACTAAAAGAGTATGGAATAACAAACGTCAGGAGAATGGCAAATACAGGCGTTGTAGCATTAATTGAAGGTAATAACGCTTCATCCAAAACGGTAGCCTTGCGGGCCGATATGGATGCATTGCCAATTATTGAAACCAATAATGTAGAATATAAATCTTCAAACGAAGGAATTATGCATGCCTGCGGGCACGATGTGCACACTTCCTCTTTACTGGGTGCTGCGCGAATTATTAATGCGCTAAAGGGGGAAATAAATGGAAGTGTTAAGTTTATTTTTCAACCCGGCGAAGAAAAATTACCCGGAGGTGCTTCACTTATGATTCGTGAAGGTGTTTTAGAAAACCCCGTTCCGCAAGCCGTTATTGGTCAACACGTCATGCCTCAAATTGATGCCGGAAAGGTTGGTTTTCGTAAAGGCCTCTACATGGCCAGTACAGATGAAATATACGTTACCGTAAAAGGAAAAGGCGGACATGGAGCTATGCCGCATTTGACGATTGATCCTGTATTGATTGCTTCGCAAATGGTAGTTGCTCTTCAACAAGTTGTGAGTCGCTTTGCCAAACCAACTATTCCTTCCGTTTTATCTTTTGGAAAATTCATTGCCAATGGAGCAACGAATGTAATTCCGGATGAGGTTTATCTTGAAGGCACCTTTCGAACGCTTAATGAAGAATGGCGCGATCAGGCACACATAAAAATGAAACATCTGGCGGAAACACTTGCAATAAGTATGGGAGGTTCATGCATATTTGATATCCGGCGCGGTTACCCATTTCTTATCAATGACGATGTTGTAACAGATCAGGCTCGAAAAGCTGCTGAAGTATATCTGGGAAAAGAAAACGTTGAAGACCTTGAAATATGGATGGCAGCGGAGGATTTTGCATTCTATTCTCAGAAGGCACCATCCTGTTTTTACCGTTTAGGTGTTCGGAATGAATCCAAAGGAATTACTTCAGCAGTTCACACATCAACTTTTGATATTGATGAAAGAGCACTCGAAACAGGAATGGGATTGATGTCTTGGATAGCAATAAGCCGATTGGCAGATTAATTAAGCATCAATTTTTGCATACTTCGAATTCTTCTCAATGAAATCACGGCGAGGAGGAACGTCATCGCCCATAAGCATTGAGAAAACCCTGTCTGCTTCTGCAGCGCTGTCTATGGTAACTCTCCTAAGCGTGCGAGTTTCAGGATTCATGGTTGTTTCCCATAATTGTTCAGCATTCATTTCTCCAAGACCTTTGTAACGTTGAATGCCAACATTTTCTTCTTTACCATCGCCTGCAAGTTTTTTAACTGCAGCTAAACGTTGCTCATCATTCCAGGCATAGATCTGTTCTTTTCCCTTCTTTACAAGGTAGAGTGGAGGAGTAGCAATATATAAAAAGCCTCCTTCTACAAGCTCTTTTAGATGCCTGAAGAAAAAAGTAAGTATGAGTGTAGTTATGTGTGAGCCGTCAACGTCAGCATCGGTCATAATGACAATTTTATGGTAACGAAGCTTTTCAATATTTAGCGGACGCCCTTCTTTATTTTCTTCTTTATAAACTCCAAGCGCAGTATAGATGTTCCTGATTTCTTCGTTTTCGTAAATTTTATACTCCATGGCTTTCTCAACATTGAGAATTTTACCACGTAATGGAAGTATTGCCTGGAAACGGCGATTTCTTCCCTGTTTAGCAGTTCCGCCCGCTGAATCTCCCTCGACCAGATATAATTCACATCCTCCCGGATCGGTATCGCTGCAATCGGAAAGTTTTCCTGGCAGTCCTGAACCTGTTAGAACATTTTTTCGCTGAACTAATTCTCTGGCTTTACGCGCTGCATGACGTGCTGTGGCAGCAAGAACTACCTTGTCAACAATCATCCTTGCTTCTTTTGGATGTTCTTCCAGGTAATTACTAAGCATTTCACTTACGGCCTGATCAACAGCCCCCATTACTTCATTATTACCGAGCTTGGTTTTTGTCTGACCTTCAAATTGTGGTTCAGCGACTTTCACAGATACAATTGCGGTTAGTCCTTCCCGAAAATCGTCACCAGTGATTTCAATTTTTAATTTTTCGAAGAGGCCCGTTTTATCTGCATAAGATTTTAAAGTACGCGTTAACGCTCTTCTGAATCCTGCCAAATGCGTTCCACCCTCATGCGTATTAATATTGTTAACGTAAGAATAAATATTTTCATTGAAACCTGTATTGTACTGCATGGCTACTTCTACCGGTACTCCTGCACGTTCACCTTCCATGTAAATAGGCTGTGAAGTAAGCTTTTCCCTGTTTTCATCCAGATAAAGAACAAATTCTCTCAAGCCGCCTTCGCTGAAATAGGTGTCGCTTACAAAATTTCCATCAGCATCAGGCTTACGTGTATCCGTAATCTGCATTCTGATTCCTTTATTCAGAAAAGAAAGTTCACGCAAACGAGTTGAAAGCGTGTCGTAATGATAATCGTCAGTAATGAATATGGTATTGTCAGGAGTAAACGTTACTTCTGTTCCGGTTCGATTGGTTTCACCGATAACTTTAACATCGTACATGGGTTTTCCACGTTCGTATTCCTGAATAAAGATCTTTCCTTCTCTGTGAACTTCTACTTTCAAGTGAGTCGATAGCGCATTGACACACGATACACCTACTCCGTGCAATCCCCCTGAAACCTTATAGGAATCCTTATCGAATTTACCACCGGCGTGTAATACTGTCATTACAACTTCAAGTGCACTCTTCTTTTCTTTTTGATGGTAGTCTGTCGGAATTCCTCGTCCGTCATCGATAACTTTTATGGAATTTCCGGGAAGTATAAATACCTCTATGTTTTTACAATATCCGCCCATCGCTTCATCGATGGAATTATCTACTACTTCGTATACGAGATGATGCAGACCTTTAAAGCCTATATCACCAATATACATGGCAGGACGCTTCCGAACCGCTTCTAATCCTTCTAATACCTGAATACTATCAGCAGAATAATCTGATGATTTCGCTAAATTTTCATTGAATGCTTCTTCCATATTTTTTAACAATTTTTCACCTTTTTTTTAAGGCTTACAAATATAGCTTTTCCTCACTGAAATTAAGGGATTTAACGACAAAAAAAGGCTTTAACTTATTAAC
>JAYURB010000278.1:0-8275 GCA_043756425.1 Bacteroidota bacterium | reverse complement strand
AAATACTGAATGAATTTGTTGCCTCTCCCGAAAATCCTATCCGTAAAACATATTCTTATAAAATTGACAACATCCTTACGCATCGTATCTGGGGCTTTGTTATTTTTCTTTTAATATTGTTTTTGATCTTTCAGGCCATCTTTGCCTGGGCAAGCTATCCGATGAATCTTATTGATTCTGCTTTTAGTAAAATCAGCATAACAGTAAGTACTATGCTTCCTCCGGGAATTCTAAATAGTCTGATTGTAGATGGCATACTGGCCGGTTTTAATGGCATCGTAGTTTTTATTCCTCAAATTGCATTGTTATTCTTTTTTGTGGCCATTCTGGAAGACACGGGGTACATGTCGCGCGTAAGCTTTTTATTAGATAAGCAGATGCGACGCGTTGGACTAAACGGAAAATCACTGATTCCACTAATGAGTGGTATCGCTTGCGCAGTGCCCGCCATTATGTCGTCACGTACAATACAAAACAGAAAAGAGCGACTGATTACCATTTTGGTTACACCGTTAATGAGCTGCTCGGCGCGACTTCCCGTATATACATTACTTATAGCATTGATTATTCCCGGAAATTATTTCTATGGAATAAATATGCAAGGCATAGTGCTGATGATGCTTTACCTCATAGGCTTTTTATCAGCCATCAGTCTTGCTTTTATTATGAAAAAAATGATCCGTTCCGAAGAACGTAGTTTTTTCGTATCAGAAATGCCTACGTACAGGGCACCCCGCTGGAAAACCATAGGAATACATATTATCGAAAAAGTAAAAGTTTTTCTATTTGATGCGGGAAAAGTTATTCTTTCCATATCTATTATACTTTGGGTATTATCATCTTTTGGCCCTCCGGGAGATTTTAAAAAAATTGAAGAACGATACAAGATCGGTATGACTCTGGGTCAGGAAAAAGAAGTTGAAACAAAAATCAATACAGAAAAACTTGAACACTCTTATGCAGGCAGACTCGGTCATTTAATTGAACCGGCTATTAAACCGCTGGGATATGACTGGAAAATAGGTATTGCCCTTATTACTTCTTTTGCTGCTCGAGAAGTTTTTGTCGCAACCATGTCTACAATCTATAGTGTAGGTGATCAGGAATCGGCCAAATACACCTTAAAGCAAAAAATGCAAAATGAAATTAATGTAGAAACAGGTGGTCCGCGTTACAGTTTAGCAACAGGTATTTCATTAATGTTATTCTATGCTTTCGCCATGCAATGCATGAGTACCGTTGCTGTTGTTTATAGAGAAACAAAGAAAGCAAAGTACCCTATTTTCCAATTTCTGTATATGGGTGCAATGGCTTATCTGGCGGCTTTGGTGGCGTATCAGGTGTTGAGCTAAGAGTAATTAGTATTTAGTACTTAGTACTTAGTACTTAGTTGAAATTCGATATTACAATATGCAAAAGATTGCAGACGTACTTTCAAAATACCTGCCGGGCGAGGCTGTTGAAACTTGTACGGAATGGATTATTTCAAAAAATATTCACTTAAAAATAACAAGGGAAAGGGCCAGCAAATATGGAGATTATCGACCCTTACCGGCCGGGAAAGGACATAAGATTACTGTAAACCATGATTTAAATCCCTATTCCTTTCTGGTAACGTTTGTCCATGAGGTTGCCCACCTGGAAACCTATACCAAATACAGCCGTCGGCACGATCCGCATGGGAAAGAATGGAAACATGAATTCAGGCAATTACTCCTGGACTTTATTGAACGTGAAATTTTCCCTGTAGAAATCAAAAAAGCGCTGCTAAAATATATTCAAAATCCTGCCGCATCCAGTTGTTCAGACCACGATTTGCTTCGGGCGCTCAAAAAGTATGATAAACGTGCAGAGGAAGTTTTTCATCTGGAAGATCTTCCTGAAAATTCGGTTTTTTCTATGTATCAATCGAATTCACAGTTTGTCTTTAAAAAAGGCCATAAAATAAGGACTCGTTTCCAATGCCTTGAACTTAATTCAAATAGGATCTATTTTGTAAGTGCTATAGCTGATGTAATCAAAATAATTAGGTAAAAATCTAATTAGTTAATTGGCTAAATCATTATATTTGCTTTTACCCATAAAATGACAAAAATGTCGGAATCAGCAGTAGCTCAGAGGAGCCCTTCTTATGTATCAGAAATGGCAGAAACCCTTATCGGTTCTGAAATTATTAAGCTGGCCTCAGAAGTACAAGAGAAGATCAGGAAAGGCGAAAGAATTTTTAATTATACAATAGGTGACTTTGATCCAAAGATTTTTCCTATTCCCGATGAGCTTACCGACGAAATAATTAAGGCTTATGAGGATAAACAGACTAATTATCCTGCGGCCAATGGAATGGCAGATCTTAGAAAGACTGTTGCTGATTTCCTCACCGATAAACTCAAAGTTACCTTTAGTCCGGAAGAAGTTCTTATTTCAGCCGGTGCCCGTCCTTTGATTTATTCTGTTTATGTAACGCTACTTGATCCCGGTGACACTGTTATTTTTCCCGTTCCATCCTGGAATAATAATCATTATTGTCACCTTGCCAGAGTTCGTCCATTATTCATAGAGACCAGTCCGGAAAATAATTTCATGCCAACTGCTGAAGAAATTCGTCCGCATATCAAAGAAGCAACCATGATTGCTTTATGTTCTCCGCTTAACCCTACAGGAACCGTATTCGGCAAAAAACAATTGGAAGATATTTGTGATCTTATCCTCGAAGAAAACAAAAGACGAGGAAGTGGTTCTAAACCCTTATACCTTTTATACGATCAGATTTATTGGGTGCTCACCTATGGTGAAACCCAGCACTATAACCCTGTCTCTTTACGACCGGCTATGCGGGATTATACGCTCTTTATTGATGGTATATCGAAATCCTTTGCAGCAACCGGCGTACGTGTAGGCTGGGGAACAGGACCTCGTAACATTATTGATAAAATGAAAGCCATTCTTTCACACGTTGGCGCATGGGCTCCTAAAGCTGAACAAATTGCCGTATCGGAATATTTAAAAAATAAAAGTGCCGTCGATAAATTTCTCTTCAACTTTAAAAACGAAACCAATAAACGACTTGAAGCATTTTACAATGGCTTTATGTCTCTGAAGAAAGACGGATACAATGTTGAAGCCATTACGCCTCAGGCAGCCATTTATTTAACTGTCCGGCTTGAACTAAAAGGAAAGAAAACTGCTTCCGGCAGCACATTGAGTTCACAAAAAGATGTAACCAAATATATTCTTGACGAAGCCAAGTTAGCCCTTGTTCCATTCTCTGCATTTGGCTCTTCAGATGATTCACCGTGGTATAGACTTTCTGTTGGAACATGCACGAATGAAGAGATCCCCGAGGTTTTTGCTTCCTTACGGAAGGCTTTGAGTTCTCTGAAATAAAACTAAGGCATAATATGAAAAATAATTTTTCATATTACTTCTATGATTTTTCCAATCTAAAAAATTAATATGTTATCCATTAAGCATCCTTCTTCAAAGTGCTTATCGCTTTATCCTTTATTAAATAGAATTGCTTTTAATCTGACTGATGAAAAATAATTACTGTGTCATCATGGCCGGCGGTATTGGAAGCCGCTTTTGGCCGATGAGTCGTAACAACTTTCCAAAACAATTCATTGATATTCTTGGTACAGGCAAAACTCTTATTCGACAGACCTACGACAGGTTTAGAAAGATTTGTCCGCCGGAAAATATTTTTATTGTTACGAATGAAAGTTACCTGGCTCATGTATTCAATCAAATCCCTGAAATTCCCAAAGAACAGGTACTGGCTGAACCTCAACGAAGAAATACTTCCCCATGTGTAGCATATGCCGCTTCGAAAATACATTCGATTAATCCTGAAGCCAATTTAATTGTTGCACCTTCCGATCATATCATAAAAGATGAAAAACGTTTTCACGAAGCAATTATCCGTGGACTTTCCTTTACTGAAAATAAAGATGTATTGCTTACCATAGGTATCCATCCCAGCAGACCTGATACCGGTTATGGCTACATTCAGTTCAAAGAAGAAGATGGAGATGAAGATTTCAAGATACGTAAAGTAAAAACTTTTACAGAAAAGCCTAATCTTGAAATGGCTAAATTTTTTCTGAAGAGCGGAGAGTTTTTATGGAATGCCGGTATATTCGTATGGAATGCAAAAGCAATATTAAAAGCATTTGAGGAATATATGCCGGAAATGTATTCTCTTTTTCAGGATGGAAAGGATGTTTACAATAAGCCTGAAGAATCTGAATTTGTCAAAAAAGCTTATGCCCTTTGTAAAAATATTTCTATCGATTACGGCATTATGGAAAAAGCCAGAAATGTTTTCGTACTAAGTGCTGAATTCGGCTGGAGCGATCTTGGAACGTGGAAGTCTTTATACGATCATTTGCCACACGATAAACAGGGTAATGCTATTGTCGGACAACACATAATGGTTGACAATACTTCCAACTGCCTTGTAAATATTTCTAAAGACAAACTTGCAGTAATACAAGGACTTGAAAATTTCATTGTTGTAGAAACCGACAACGTCCTTCTCATTTGTCCCAAAGACGACGAACAACAAGTTCGGAATCTGGTGAATGATGTGAGGATTAAGAAGGGGGAGAAGTATGTTTAACTTAATTTGAGAATTTGAAAATTTGAAAATGGGAAGATTAATCCTTCGTTCATTCTCAAATTCTCAAATTCTCAAATTACCCCCCTACCATTTCCCCCGGTTTCACCCATTCATCAAATTGTTCAGGGGTGACGTAGCCAAGATCGACAGCGGTTTGTTTTAGAGTTTTTCCTAGTTTATGGGCTGTCTGGGCGATTTCAGCGGCTTTGTAGTAGCCGATTTTTGTATTCAGTGCAGTAACAAGCATTAAAGAGTTTTCAAGATTTTTTCTGATGTTTTCTTCAATAGGAGCAATTCCTTTTGCACATTTTTCATTGAAAGAAATGCATACATCACCGATAAGTCTTGCAGAGTGAAGAAAATTAAAAATCATTACAGGCTTGAAAACATTGAGTTCAAAATGCCCGTTAGAACCGCCAATATTAATAGTTACATCGTTGCCTAACACTTGTGCTGCAACCATGGTCATTGCTTCGCATTGTGTTGGATTTACTTTACCGGGCATAATAGATGAACCGGGTTCGTTATCGGGAATAAATAATTCTCCAATACCGCAGCGTGGACCTGAAGCAAGTAAACGGATGTCGTTGGCAATCTTCATCATGGAACATGCTACTGTTTTAAGTGCGCCATGTGCTTCAACGATTGCATCGTGAGCGGCTAAGGCTTCGAATTTATTTTCTGCTGTAATGAATGGAAGTCCGGTAAGCTTAGCAATATGTTTGGCAACATTTTCTGAATATCCAGGAGGGGTATTAATTCCGGTACCAACCGCTGTTCCTCCAAGTGCGAGTTCAGCCAGGTGAGGCAGCGTATGCTCAATAGCGCGAATACCGTGATCGAGTTGTGAAACATATCCGCTGAATTCTTGTCCAAGTGTTAATGGTGTAGCATCCATTAAATGCGTTCTGCCAATTTTTACGATATGCATGAAAGCTTTAGATTTTTCTTTCAGCGTATCTCGCAATGCTTTTAATCCGGGTAAAGTAACTTCCATCAAAGCTTTGTAAGCAGCAATGTGCATGGCAGTAGGAAATGTATCGTTTGACGATTGTGATTTATTTACGTCGTCATTCGGGTGAATGATCTTTTTCTCATCCGATAAATTTCCACCACTAATTACATGGGCACGGTAAGCAACAACTTCATTCACATTCATATTGGACTGCGTTCCTGAACCTGTCTGCCAAACAACAAGGGGAAATTGATCATCGAGTTTTCCTTCAAGAATTTCATCGCATACCCTAGCTATACTATCTGTCTTTTCTTTAGTCAAAATTCCTGCATCAAGATTCGTAAGAGCAGCAGCCTTTTTCAGATAAGCAAAAGCACTAATGATTTCTTTGGGCATTTTATTGATGTCGCGCGCGATTTTGAAATTTTCAATGGATCGCTGTGTTTGTGCTCCCCAGTATACATTGGCAGGAACCTGAACGGTTCCCATGGTGTCTTTTTCGGTACGGAATTCCATGATTGGGATTTTGAGATGTTTACTATTTGAATTAATGCAAAGATAAGGAAAGAAGGAGAATTTTACTCAATTGAGGGAGAGGAAAATATTGTGGGGTGGAAGAAGGAAAGACAATAAAATGATTAGAGAGGAGTGAGAAAGGAGTAAGGATTTTGAGTAACGAATTAGGGATTAAAATTATCAATACACAAGAATTTTTCCTGTAATATTTAATCCATCCTTATCGAAAATATGATAGAAATAAAAACCTTTACCAATATCATTTTTTGAAAGAACAAAATTTGCAGAGGTTAAGTGTTTTTCAAAAATCAGTTTTCCTGTTACATCCGTCAGGACAAAATTCATATTTGTATTATAATAATCTCCTAAAGATAATACAGACCGATCATACATGGGATTAGGGGAAAATGAAACGACAGGTTTTTGTAAAGAGGAAATACTTGTTGCAGGAAGAATATTAACAACCCTTGTATAGGATGTAGTTGCAGGTGCAGAGCCGTTGTCGGTAGCTGTTACCAAAATAGTATTGTAGCCCATATTAGCAGGATCAGCAATTACCTGAATTCTTGTATGTGCATACTCCCCGCTATCGTTAGTAAGAATCGTAAAATTATTTAAACCCGACTGCAAATTAATGGTTGCTATTTGACCGATTTCAGGAGAAAGAAAATAAAAATCAAATATTCTTGTATCCGTCACCAGCATAACTACAGTGTCATTCATACAATCGAGAGCAACGGGCGGGACGTTGGCAAGACATAAATCAAAAATAAAATTGGCACTGTCGAGCCAGTCAATTCCATCGTTAAAACCATATTGTCCATCATACAATCCTCCTGCCTGATCAAATTGACCAAATTGTGTGTAATTTATTCCATCTCCAAGATTTGCACCTGCTGTTGCCGGTGTACCTCCAAAACCATTGGTTCCGCCAGAAGCACTTCCTGTCGTCCATTGCATATCGCCATAACAAAAGGCTGTATTACCATTGGGCACTAAGGAATCTGAACCATCTGTAATTATTAATTGAAAAGTATTTAAAAGATTATCCTGTGTAGAAAAATAGCCAACATGATCCCATTTAATAATCATACTGGTAGGAGTTACTTTATAATAGACAAGTCCACTTAAAGCCCCGCGCGTATCAACGTCAGCCCAAAACGGTGCAATCATTTCAAATGTTGAATCAGGAAATGAATTTGCTGTAAAGGTACTATACGCTGTATCAAAAGAAATACTGCCGTTATTATTGATAAAAACAGAATTGAAATTCTGTCCAAAATAACAAAACGTAAAAGGCAGCATTATCTGCGATGTACTCCAGTCATCATTTCTGTAATCAGGCCCCACACCGGGACCGCCGGAAACACCTGATCCGTCAAATGCAGCAATGGTAAACGAACCATCAATAGGAATCATACAATTGCATGGATTTCCGCTTTGTGCTAATTTTAAGGAAGGATAAATATCCGGTTCTATTGCTTTCCTAACTTTTCCGGTTTTTACAGATTGAAAATTTAAGGGGAGTTTTCCTTCTAACTTTAATTCATCAATTTGAATTTGATTTAAAAGATTATTGGTTTGTGACCGGGTATTAAATGCAATAATCAAGAAGTATAATAGCAGGCTTAACTTTTTCATTGTAAAAAGGATTTAACTTTCATACTATAAATATATAAAAAAATAACCTTATAGTTAAAAAATACCGATTTAAACTGGTTATTGAACTGAAGATAAAGGGGTTTTTCTGAATAAAATGTTTTTCTCTATAGGTTAAAAATGCAAGGAGGTTTTTCCAAAATTTTTCTTGTTGAATGTCTTTCGGCAGTTGGATTTTCAAAGAAATATTCCAAGTCATTAGCTACTAGTCGCTTCTGTAGTCATTTAATAAACTTTTTAAAATCAAAAAAAAAGCTAATCCTATTTATTTAAAGAAAATGTTATATTAGTAATCAAACCCCGCTGAAGTATGGCTCCGGTAAGCATTAAGCTTTTCGCATGCAATTAAATTAATAGAATTTGCTTTTTTTTCATGTACTAAGGAAGATTCTGAAGAGTAGCCAGTGGAGCTGAATTTTCTTTTTGAAGGCCTGCAATCCGGTAGCCCGTATTATCTTGTTTTCTCCAAACAGCCACGGTGTAATAATCACCTCTGGTTACTAAACCAAAGGTCTTTTGCCCGGTTG
>JAYURB010000277.1:0-3457 GCA_043756425.1 Bacteroidota bacterium | reverse complement strand
CTCACATCATAATTCTTTTCAGGCAAAATAGAAATGATTGCTTCATTTGTATAAAGATCTTTACCTGCATAAGCAACCTTTCCAACGCTTAACTTGAAACTAAAAAGTAGCGAATTCTTTTTTGATACATCCGGTTTATATTTTTCAATTGCAAGAGGTGAGAGCGTGTTTACTGAATCTAAAATTACTTTCTGATTCATATCTGCAATTGTAACCCAAGTTAAATTGCCATTATAAAATTCCTCTTGTCCTGATGGTGGTGTAAATCCAGTCGTGTATTTAAAATAATATTTAGCCTTACTCATTTCCCAATGTGAAGGAACTCTTGGAAGCCAATCGATGCCTGAAGATTTATATTTTTCGTATTGCTTCATTTTAATTTTTTCAACTGCGTATTTTTCAGCAGTGATTTCATTTGAGTAATTGCCATAAGGTTTAGTTGCTGTAAACGGTGATTTTGCGGAAGGTGTTGATGAATGAGCATTGCATTAATGCTTTCTAAATTAGAAAGCACTACTAACTGTTCAAGTGTTGCATGGTCGCGTATGTTGCCTTCTAACTTCGGATTTTTATCGCGCCATTCTTTGGCGGTAATTCCAAATAATGCCACATTCAATAAGTCTGCTTCGTTTGCATAAGCCTGGCTTATCTGATTTTTTGAGAGCGTTGGTGGAATCAGTTTCTCTTTTATTGCATCAGTGTGAATATGATAGTTGACTTTTGCCAAAGTGCGTTGAAAGTTCCACTCCAATTTTAAACGGTCATGATCACTTTCCTTAAGTCGTTGAAATTCCTTGATGAGGTATATCTGAAATTCCGGACTAAGCCACATGGCAAAATGAAAAGCAATATCCTTGTGTGCATAAGTACCTCCGAATCTTCCTGCTTTTACGATTATTCCTTTAGCCCCTGTTCTGCCAATCCACTGACCAGCGGACATAATAAATCTATTAACTCCTGCTTCTTTTTCAATTACCCCGAATTCGGGGTAATTGAAATCAGTATTATATATAGATTCCCAAATAGCAAGATATTCCAGAGCGTTCTTAGTGGTAATCCATTTACCAATAAGCCCACTGCCTTCATTGAAATTACTTGTCATATCTGTTAAGCTAATAAAGTCAGTTTCCGCTTGGCTGATGATTGCAATCTCAGTTCCTTTTACATTGATGGTTTTATTTGTTGCCATAGAAGTTGTTTTATTTTTTCAAACCTTTTAATTGTAGCTTATCTACCATAAATAAACCTATCGAATTCGATAGGTTTATATACAATTAATCCAATTCCTTTGAAATCACTTTCGTCGTTCGTTCTTCCGGTTTCAAAATATCCTTTCTTAAGTCTATCAGACTGAGAAGTGGTTTGTACTGATAATAAAAATTAAAACTGATGTGTAGTGATTTGCAATTTTTAAAATGCATTTATTATTTCACAAATCCCAAACCGAAGTCCTCCTTGCATACACATAACTTTTCATCTTAATCCAAAAAGCCAGAATCATATAAATAATCAACGGTGAACCAACTGTCAAAAAAGAAGCATAAATAAAAAACAAACGTATTACGGAAGTACGCATGTGAAGTATGTCACCGATCCAGGAACAAACACCGAAGGCTTTCGTTTCAAAAAAATCGCGTATGCGTGAAATGAATTTCATGGAAGGGTATTAATTAGTTGGTTTCCGATACTGCAAGTTAAACATTTTTTTTCTGAACAATGCTGAATATTCAATTGCAGCAAGGCTTGTGTATCAACAGCGTTATGAACTTTAATGCCCAGTTCTTTCCATTTACTTATTACATGATTTTCTTCAGCCGGAATTTCACCCAGCAATGCCATTGCTTTTCCCGAAAAATGAGCATCTCCGGTATAACGTCCCCAGGCATACAAAAACGGTATACATGAGTTTATTATTAGATTGTTAATGGAGGAGTGCCCTAGTTTCTTTACATTAGAAGTAGATTCCTTTTTAAATGTATAATGCGTATTCCAGTAAAAAGATGCTTCCGTTTCAAAAAAGGAATAAAGCGAAGCAAAGTTTGATTCATCCGTGAGGTTTCGAAAAATTGCCGGACATTTTGTCAATAAAGCCGATATCTGCGCCAGTCTGATAGTAGGGAAATTTACAGGACGCAAACGTAAAAACTTCCACGATGACACAGGAATATTTTTTAAAGAATATTTTTTTGAAAGATGGGAATAGGTTTCTTTTAGAAGTTTGGGATAATCTTCTGTAAAATTCTCTTCAAGCATTCCTGCCTGACCAAAAACCAGAGCTTCCACATTTGACAGACTACTTCTTTCTTTGCTAATAATTTTAAGAGGAAGGCTTCTTGCTAACATTTCAAAGGGTATAGCATTTAACTGAAAGCCGAAGTTGCGGGCCAGCTGCTGATAAAAACATTCTTCCCAATCGTCTTTATTGCCCTTTAGTGCAATTAAAATCTGGTCGCTTTTTTGTTCAATCCTTTCTTCAATCATTCGCTCTTTAGTAACTTTCCATGTGTGGTCATCAATTTCCCGGATCCTGGGCTGACAGGCAATCCATCCTCTTGTTCCTATTAAGCGTAAATAATTATCCCATAAATACGGAGGATATTTTTCTTTTAATTCGATTACAGGAATGGTTGTTCCATTCATTCGAAGTGTTGGTGAATCGTTCTCATGTACAACATGAAGTATACAATTTTCATAGGCAGGATCTGTATGATGCTGATGCCTCCGCCAATCAGAGGAATGAATATGTATTTCTACATTTCCGGCCCACAAGGTTCCATCGAGACGTAATTGTGCATTAAAAAAATCGGGGCCTGCGCCTGTATTGTATTTTCCCGGACGAACGACTTCAACACTGAGTCCGTCATCCGTTCGCAGATTTTTCATATCAAACAATCGATATTGCCAGAGGTAATGAAGGAAAGCTTCTGTCACTTAATGGAATTTTCCACAAAGAAAGTGACGAAACAAGAAAAAACCGTTTACTATATTAGGGAATCTGAACAATTAACTCTTTTACATTATTCCGATTCGTCAATATTTAAAGAAAAAAAAATGGGTTAGTCAATATGACCAACCCAGATAAGAAAGATTTTTTTACCCTAAATCCGTTAAACAACTCTCTAAATTATCGGCAGTGCCTGATAAAATTAATCTAAGCGATGAGTAGTTGTTTTGCCGGTAGCCTTATCAATAAGATTTACCTGAGTAAAACCGTGAGCTCTTGCATCATCCAAAGCATTTTGCTTTGCTTTTGCGAAATCAACAACATGATAGTGGGCAACATTGTTGTCATTACGGATTAAGGAGAAACCACCCTTAACGTTTTGACCATCTACTGCTTGATCTTTCAAACTTTCGATTGATTTTTTTGATTTGTTTTCCATTTGTTTTTTTGTTTTTTAGGACCTCTTAAACCTTCGGTCGTTGGTTTTTTTTTAATAGTTAAATAGTGACTCAA
>JAYURB010000276.1:0-3457 GCA_043756425.1 Bacteroidota bacterium | reverse complement strand
TTTACAACAGCAACTAACTGGGGTAACTGCGGAACAACTCCGTCGTGTGCAATTGATGCTACTATCAACAGTACATCAAATGGCAGACAGCCGAATGTAACTATTGGTGCAGCGAAAAGCGTTCGAAATATTGTTATAAATGCTGGAGCAACGTTAACAATACAAGCCGGCGCTACGCTTAATGTCTGCGGAAACTTTACAAACTTTGGAACATTAGTTTGTCAAGCCGGATCAATGATACAATTTATTGGAGGCGGACTTCAAACAATAACAGGAGCATTAACAGGTACAAATTCATTTGCTAATCTGGTTATCAATAAACCAAGTGGCAGCGTACAGCTTTTATCAAATATCGATGTAGCTGAAAACTTTTCAACTGCAAATATCACGAGCATATTCAACATCAATGGCAAATCCATGAAGGTCGCAGGGGATTTTACAAACTTCAGCGGCACTACAACATTTACCGGCATTGGTGGAAGCACTGTAGAATTTAATGGTAATGCAAACAAGAATTTTACAAACACGAATGGTTCTCTCAGTCTTAATAATGTTCGAATGAATAAGACTGCCGGAAAACTGTACCTCACAGGAGTAAACAGTAAAATGAATATTGACTCACTTTTAACATTAACCGCCGGAATAATCGTGACCAGATCTCTCGCTTCACTCGAAGTAAATGTCAAGTATTACCTTCCTGCTACTATCGTTGGACATAATGCAACTAGTTTTATCGATGGATTTCTTCGAAGAAAAATTTCAAATCCGGCAGGTCCTTCTTCACCTTTAATTCCTGCCTCTTACGACTTTCCTGTTGGTGATTCAGTAACGCCTGGTCCGGGAGGATATGAGAATGCGAATATTACATTTACAACAAGCACACTTGTTTCAGATTTACTTGCAATTTTTAATCCATGGCCGGCGGGCGCACCGAATCCTGGTCCCGTTGCTTCTGAATGTTTTATAGCAACATATTCGAACCGACCCATTTTCAATCACGGCTACTGGACATTCAAAAGAAGTTCTGCCTCATTCGGTGGTAACTATAACATTGCCTTATACAATACCGGTTTTACAAATAATACCGGAATGGGCTGGACCGTTGCAAAGACCGATACACTTCCTGCGACAAACGTAAGTCTTTCATCTTCGTGGCGACTAATTGGAACTTGTGTTACAACAAGTACTGCAGGTAACACTCAGCGTATCAATATGAATTCTCCTGCAAGAGATACAACTTCATTTAATCATAATTACACTACTGTCCAATCGGACATGCCATTACCTATAGAGTTACTCTACTTTACGGCTGAACCAAAAGGTGAAAATGTAGTCTGCTCATGGGAAACTGCATCTGAAACTAACACTGATTATTTTGAAGTAGAGAGAAGTTCTGATGGAGAAAAATATTCCTATATCGGAAGGGTGAATGGATTTGGAAACGGAACCAGCACGACAAAAAGACAATACTCGTTGATTGATCGTGGACTTTGTGACGACCTTCGCTACTACAGACTTAAGCAAGTTGATATTGATGGATTAGTTTCTTACTCCGATCCTGTCGCCGTAAACTGCAGGAAGACATCAGGGATTGAACTTTATCCGAATCCTGCGAATACCTATATTGTGTATAAATTTTATAACGACGACAATAAGGATTTACAGGCATGCATTACTGATATTACGGGCAGGATAATTCGCATGGAAATTATTAAAACCCAGAAGGGGTTTAACATAATCAACAGCGGAATAGAAGAACTTTCTTCAGGAGTATATTTTTTAAGAATATCTGATGCATCTATTGGAGCAACCCTTCATCAGACTCAGTTCTTCAAAAATTGATGAAATAATCTTCCTTTTGTGATCTATTTTGAATTACAAAAAATGATAAGTACAATTTTTCATAAATTGGCGGAGATAAGTATACTGCATGAAGATATTCTTTACTCAATGTCTAGTAATAATTGGACTGATATGCATCAATGGTAAGCTAATAAATGCTCAGCAAGCCAGTGGCATTCCGCATTCTTTTACTGTCAGCACTTTTACTCCACCGGCACTACCTGCTGGCGGTGTAAATTATGTAACAACAGCCGCTCAACAAGATGAATTTGACACCCTGATTTCGCCGGCTGCCGGCTGGTCATTTGTTTTTGCAGGTCAGACCTATACCAAATTTGTTGTTTCTACAAATGGATGGCTTGCATTGATTCCATCTTCAGTAGGAACCTTACCTGTTGTGTTTTCCGGAAACGCTTTTCCAAATAATCAGCTAAATAATAATACAACAGGATATCCTGTCATCGCTCCACTTTGGGACAATCTTACTTCATCACTAATCAGTTATGTAGTGAGTCCTGCAAATGTTTTGTGGGTACGCTGGACTGTCAAATGGCAAAATGCAAATCCTGCGGCAGCCTCTTCACTATTCTGGGCAAAGCTCGATGGAGCAAATAACACCACGACTTTTTATTATGCTAATAATACTACATACGTTCCATTCACACCATCTGCATCAATAGGAATTGCAGGAACATGTCCCGGAGATTTTTACTCAGTAAATTGCACTGCAAGTAATGCAGCTTATGTTGACAGTGTTTCTGAAAATATAAACATTGGACAAGGCGGCACTCAAAATTTCCGTCCATACAATTGCTCTTTCACTTTTACACCTTATAGTCCAAATGATAATTGCTCCGGAAGCTATCCTGCATTAGATCTTGGAACGATAAATAATACTTGCACATATACAACTTCAAGTACATTCAATGCTGTTACTTCCGGAAGTGGAAACTGTTCAACGACAGAAGTAAATGATGTATGGTTTAAATTTACAAAACCAGCTGGTATATCAAATGTAAAAATTACAACAGCACCTGCTACTTGTCAGAGTGTAACCGGAACCAGCGTATCAGTGTATTCTAGTTGCGGAGGCGTATCATTAGGATGTGCAACAACAAGTCTCACTAATCCCGGTTACGGGGAGGTAATTGTAAGCAGAACTTGTTTTACGGAGGTATTGTGGATACGAGTGACGGCCAATGGAGACGTTGCAGGGAAATTTAAAATTTGTGTTCGGGATGCAGGACCAGTCGGATCTTCCGGAACCACATGCTCATCGTCAACTTCAATATGTTCAATACCTTTTAGTGCAACAGGACTTTCAACATCAGGTTTCATCAACGATTACGATAGCGCCAATTCTGCCTGTCACGATCCTTTTATGAACGGAGAAGACTATGTCTTTTCCTACACGCCAACTTCAAATGGTTGCATTAAAGTATCAGTAAACAGCACAGGCGCAAACCCTGGAGTTTTTATTTTCGATGCATGTCCTAATTTGCTTGGCCCGTCTACACATTGTATCGCAAGTTCAACAGCAGCCACTGGAAATGTAATAATCAATTCTGTTTCATTGGTGGCAGGAACAACCTATTATATTTTAATTGATAATAAT
>JAYURB010000275.1:0-8284 GCA_043756425.1 Bacteroidota bacterium | reverse complement strand
TTCGGATCAAAAAAAAATTCCATGCGCACCCTGATTCAAAGAGTTTCTTCAGCTTCTGTTCAAATTGATGGCATTGTTAAGTCTTCTATCGGTATTGGATTGCTTGTATTGGTAGGCATTGAAGAATCTGACGGACCCGAAGACATTGAATGGCTTTCAGGTAAAATTAGCAGGCTGAGAATATTTAACGATTCAAACGGTCAAATGAATCTATCAATACAGGAAGTAAACGGTGAATTACTTGTCATCAGCCAATTTACCCTTCATGCAATGGTGAAAAAGGGGAACAGGCCTTCCTATATAAAAGCCGCAAGGCCGGAAACGGCAATTCCACTTTATGAATCATTTTTGAAATCCCTGAAAGAAACATCAGGCCTTAATGTAGGTTCAGGTATATTCGGCGCTGATATGAAGGTGGCATTGGTGAACGACGGTCCGGTCACAATTTTTATAGACTCAAAAGATAAAGAATGAAAAAATCAATAACACTTGAGAAAGCACAGAAAGCAGTTGATGAATGGATAAAAAAATATGGAATCAGGTACTTTCATGAAATGACAAATATGGCTCTCCTGACAGAAGAAGTTGGGGAGGTAGCCAGTGTAATGGCCAGATTATACGGTGAACAATCGTCAAAAAAAAGTGATCTAAAAAACAAGTTGCCTGATGAACTTGCCGATGTGCTTTTTGTTTTGATTTGCATTGCTAATCAAACCGGAATTGATCTCGATGAAGCATTTCGCAAGAATCTCGAGAAAAAAACCAAAAGGGACAGTAAAAGACACTTAAAAAACAAGCTATTGATAAGCAGATAAAGTAAATAAAATGACAAAATTGTGAATAAAAAGGGTTATTAATTAGCTCTTTTTCAATTTTTTTAGTACGTTTACCTTATAAATATCTTGTCATGAAAAGAAATATTACAACAACTTTCTTCTTGGTTTTATTTTTATCCTTTTCAGCATTAGCCGGACAAAAAGCCTGGCTTTCGTTGAATGGATCAGAGCCTCAAAAATGCATTCCTATAATACATGCTTCATCGCTCGCTCTTTCTGAAATTGAAATCAACCTTCCGGGTTTCTTCGCTGATGAAAAGCAAACTCCTCAAGGAACTGCTTTTTCAATATCCTTTCCCGGTAGTGCAACAATGCTTGAAGCGGGTATGCCTGATTTGCCACAGCTTTCTTTCTCATTGGCTATTCCCGGAAATGCTGAAATGAAAGCGGAAGTTGTTTCTGCCGATTTTAGTGATTATAGTTTTCCTGTAGCTCCTTCCAAAGGCAATCTTTTGCGAACCATTGATCCTTCTTCTGTTCCTTATACCTACGGTCAGCAATATTCTGTGGATGCTTTTTATCCCAAAGATTTGACGATGATGAGGGACCCATACATTCTGCGTGACTTTCGCGGACAAACAGTTGTTGTACGCCCCTTTGCTTACAATCCTGTTACTAAAATATTGAGGGTTTATTATTCTATAAGAATAAAAGTTTCAGCAACAGGGCAAACAAATTCTATTAATGTTTTGAATACTTCCACTTCGTCCAGTACTGTTGATGCTACTTTTGCTTCTATTTACAAGAATCATTTTCTGAATTCTTCCGTTTTTAATTATACTCCGCTGTATGATCATGGTAAAATGCTTATCATTTCTGATCCGTCATTAATGGCAACTATGCAGCCATTTGTTAATTGGAAAAATAAAATGGGACAGCTAACAGAGATTGTTGATGTCACTACCATTGGAACCAATGCGAATGACATTAAAACATATATTGACAACTACTATAATACTAATGGACTTACCTTCGTTTTATTAGCAGGTGACGGTCCACAGATCGAACCTTTCCCTTCTACGCATGGTGATTCAGATCCTACGTATGGATTTATACTTGGCAACGATACTTACGCAGAAGTTTTAGTAGGTCGGTTTTCAGCAAATGATGCAACAGAGTTACTTACCCAGGTTCAACGAAGCCTCGATTATGAAATTCATCCTGATGTCAGCGGACAATGGTATCATAAAGCTGTTTGCATAGGATCTGATCAGGGTCCGGGCGATGATAACGAATACGATTACGAACACGAAAGAAATATCCGCACTGACTTTATGAATTATTTCTATACGGATGTTGATGAACTATATGACGGTACGCAGGGTCAGATGGATGCTTCAGGAGATCCCAATGCTCAGGATCTTATAAATGCTTTAAACGATGGTCGCGGTGTGGTTACTTATACAGGTCACGGAAGTTCAGCCAGTTTAGGTACCACAGGATTTTCAACGATTGATGTTAGCAGTCTCGATAACAGTAATCAACTACCATTTATCTGGTCAGTTGCCTGCGTAAATGGTGATTTTAAAACAGGAACCTGTCTGGCTGAAGCTCTATTAAGATCTACTTCCATTACGGGAGAATCTCAGGGTGCTATAGCAACATTAATGTCTACCATTAACCAAAGCTGGGATCCGCCAATGGATGGTCAGGATGAAATGGTTGACTTATTGATAGAATCATACCCCGGCAATGTTAAACATACTTTTGGCGGCATTTCTGCTAACGGATGCATGCACATGAACGATCAGTATGGTTCCGCCGGAGATCCAATGACTGCAACCTGGACTCTTTTTGGTGATCCTTCCTTAACTGTCAGAACGAATACACCGACGGCACTTACAGTAACACATTCTTTCTTCATCGATGTAAATCAGTCATCCTTTCCTGTTGCTTGTTCAGAAGATGGAGCATTGGTTTGTCTTAGCCACAACAATCAGATTATTACTACCGGCTGGACACTCCTTGGAAACTCAATTTTACTTCCATCAGGTTTACATGTAGGTGATACGCTTGATCTTGTTGTGACTGCTTACAATGCTCTTCCTTACCTGGGAAAAGTAATAGTAACTGCTTCAACTACCGGCATACATTCCATTGCTTCTGATTTGTTTTCTGTTTTCCCAAATCCTTCAAATGGTATTTTACGTTTGAATCTTCCTGAGAATGGTGCAGATATTTCAATTCAAGTAATAGATGCTCTTGGAAAAACTGTTTTAGTTCAAAACTCCAATCAAAATAAATTCGATGTTTCTTCTTTGGCTTCCGGAGTTTATTCAGTTGTTGTGTTCAATAAGGACAGAGTTTTAGGTTCTGATAAAATAATAAAGAAATAATTCAGGTTAATTAATTAATCGAAATTGAAAGTCCTGTGAAAGTTTTCACAGGACTTTTTATATGACCGGAATCATTTGTTTAGTATGGTCAGGTTTTACTTTGGGTGGGTTAAATAATGTTTTGCCCCCGCAGGAACGAGGAGGCAAATGTGCTAATTGTTTGTCGGTACAAAAAGTATGACAAAAATAGCGAGGCCTTATTAGATCCGAATGGCATTAGTTTCATTTTCAAAAATAATCTTGTTTGATAGTATTTCTGATGGTAAAAAGATACTATTAAACTTAATTTTATGTTCATTCTTGAATACACTCTCAAATAATACGGGATTTTGATTGATAATTGATTGAATAATTATTCCATAAGGTGAAAGATCAAGAGTTTCAACTCCTCTATGCACAGCAGTTTCAGCATCAATAATTGTTTTCAGTTGCTTCAAGTCAATTTTAAAAGTTCTCAAAATATCGTTTACAATTCCAGACAGTCGAAGCAAGTCAAACGGAAGTGAATCTGCTGGAAAGGAGTCAATAAGAAACTTCTTAATTTCATTCAAAGTTGTTGATTCTCGATTTTCTTTTGCCAATTCTGGTAATTGAGATAGTGCGTCAACACCGCTAATTGATATTTCCGCTTGCTCTAGCATAGCCTTAACTTGATATGCCACTCGTTCTTTTGGCCAGCTAACTGTATCCGATTTGTATATAAGATCGTGCGTAGCGATCGACCAAGCGTGTTGTAAAAAAGTTTTGATTTGAACTTCGAAAACTATATCAGGTAAAGATCCTAGGGGTAGATATTCTAATTTTTTCAAGCTTACATATTACCGCAAATCATCAAAAGCAAATGAAGAAGATTCTTTATGGGTAAAATTGTCCGCTGGGGGTTTTCGATTTTTAATTTCAAAAAGAGATTCAATAAATTTAATTCCATTTTTAATTTCGTTGATATTTTCAACGACCAATGTACAGGCATAAAAGTCTTCCATTTTGGAAGGTTCTTTTACTCTGCCTGTTTCAAGTTTTAATGCAAAACTTTCTTCGGATTTAATTCGACTGTAATAATGCCAACTGTCTTTCTTATTTGAACGAACCAGATTATCCACCTGCTTTTGCAATTTTTCTGCAAATGGCTTTTGCTCAATGTATATTTTGGAAATCGAATTAACTATTTTCATTTTTAAGCTGGCAAAATCGATTTTAATGAATTAAGTCGTTCATTACGTTGTGTTAAATCTGTAGATGCGCCTTTAGAATTTCTGTAGTATGTAAAAGCTCTTTGTAGCATAGGCGCAGCATTTTCCGGAACGAGGGCCTCTGGATTTTCGGCAGCAGCAAAGATGCCAACCTGAGTCATAAAAGCAGTATAGCTATCTGCTAAGGTAGCAGCAGCAGGTACTTCATATAAAGCTACAAGTGCCCATAGAGTGTACAAATTATTAGCGGTTTTGGCATAAGTAGTAATGCAAGCATTGTGAGTCTCCATTTCTGTCAAATACGTTTTTATTCTATTGCGTTCAATCTTGTATGCTTCTTCATCGAATGTGTCTATGGATTCTTCAGGTGAATCATATAATGCAAACATATCATCAAGGTAGTCTTGATTAAACCCAACAATTTTTTTATCCAAAATTATGAGAAGTAATTCTGCAATTAATTGCACATTTTTCATACGTTTATCCTTTGCGCGGGTACTTACTTTAATATTCCACCAAAAGTCATTTTCTGCTTCATCTTCTGTTTCATTGATAAACCAACCATTAAATCTTGCGTGTCTAAGTTCCTGTGGTTGCAAGTTTATGGAGTTTCTGTTCACTCTATCAAATATTTGATCAATGTTAGCTCCGTCAACGGATTCAATGAAATCAACAACTAAAGTATAATCCCAGAACTTTCTTTTTTGATCAACGTCAAGCTCACTGAATTTCTTTCCATCATAATTTACATCACCATAATTCGGATCAATTGCAATTTTGTTTTTAGCAAAACCAAGAATTGTTTCAAGTCGCTGTTTTCCATCCACGATATGATACATCGTAAAGCCATTGTCATCAATTGTTCGATGAACAAAAATGGGAGGAGTTGGATAATTTCGGAAAATCGTATCAAGAAAAAATCTACGGTCTTTTGGAGACCAAACACTTTTTCTTTGATATGGAGGATTAAGATCCAGTTGTGTATTTCTTTCTAGATCAAGAAACCAAGAAATTTATTGCGTTGAAGGTTGTCTTTTCATATTTTATTAATTAACGTGGCCCCATAAATCTATCGCCATTGAAATGAATCATATGTTCCGGTACATCTGCCAACCATACTTCTGTTTCCCAAGCAATATTATTTGAGTGTTTTTTAAATTCGGCAAAATCGGGGAATGCAGTTACATAGATTTTGCCTGCTTTGCAATTCTTTAAAAAGTCTTCGAGTTCAATAACTCGTTTCGGAGAAACAGGGCCGTGAGAAGTAACTGCTTCAATTAAAAATAACCAATTTTTGGTGTGGTCATAAATAATAACATCAGGAAGCTTACTATGCTGATTTACTGGGATGCCTAATTCTTTCAGCATCTTTTTGTCGACGTATAAATCTTTTTTAGCCGTATCACCCAAATATAATACAGAACCGCCATTTGCAAAGCGGGCAGCAAAATTGTGAACTATAGCTGCTTGAACTTCATTGTGTTTTCCCGATGATAATTTTAAAGTTTTACCATTGCTTAGTTTAACCGGAATTAAAATCTGTTTCCGCTCCTTTTTATACTTTTTAGATAGATCGCCTTCCTCTAATATGAATTTGCCAACTGCTTTTTTCCAATCTTTCGTTCCAAATGTTCGGATTGCATCTAATGCGCCTTGTGTTAATGCGTAGTGAGCATTCGGACTATTTACAGGTATTTTAGGATTATCGGGATTGTAATCTGCAATTCTCGCTTGAACAAATTGGTGTAATACTTGTCTACGAAAAGTTTCACGAGAATTGGGAGCATATTCTTTTCCATAAACTTCGTACACAAAAGCCATAATTCCTTTTGAAACCTTCTGACTTGATCTTGTTGCTTTAACCCATTTGTTTCTTGGTTTAACACCACACAAAGCTAAAAGCGTGTATGCTGAAGTGTCATTTTGCTGAGCTGTTGGCAGACCAAGTTCTTTCAAAATTTTTTTTGCTTCATCTAATTTACTCATATAGGCTTGTTGAGAGTTCAAATTGTTGAATTACTATTTTGTTTGTGTTTTCAACTGAAAAGTCATTAGAAAGAGTAATGTTGTTCCCGATTTCTTTTATGGTTTCAAGTTCTGGTAGGGGGATTTCTCTAAGTTCAGTAGCGCTTACATTTACGTTCCCGTTAAAAATTCTAAAAAACGAATCAAATAGTGTACTATTCAATAAGGCACACAATCCAAGAATTTCATTTCTATCCAAATGACCTTTTGGGCGATAGATATAATTCACCTTATTCTCAACACCGATATATTCCGATTTAATATAATTACAGAAATAAGGAGCAGCAATTAATCGACTCTTATCATCTTTACTGCTGAAACGTCTAAGTAAAATATAATTCTTGTTTGGAATTAAAATTGATTTTGAATCGTTTTCTATTCTTAAATATTGTCCTTTATCAGGTTTTGGAAGAGGCCATTCCAGAATCATTTGTTTTACATTATGTAACCAAAATAAAGGAGCAAGAAATACTGTTCCATTTTGGTAATTCTCTTGAATATATTCTTTGCATCTAAAGCCAACAACTGGTCCAGTGGATATTTGAATATTATATTTATTTAAATTACCGTTCCAGTTTTTGAAAATGTTTAAAATTGATTCTTCAAAATTATTTGTTGGCAAATAAAGAATTTTTTCATTGGAACTTAAATCAATTAATACTTTTTGCTTGAATGTTTTTGATTCGGGCTTAAGAATATCCTTTAGTCCTTGTGATGAAGAAACAACGACATTATGATTAGGATTGTTCTTTTCTTTTCGCTTCCCTTTAATAATTACGGTCTCTTGTAATACTTTGTCTCTGTTAAAGGTGTCTTTGCGGGAAACGAATAAATGGACATTGTCAATCTCAATAATTTTGAAAAAATATTCACGAAACAATTTAAAATAACTTCCCGAAGCGTAGCTACGGGGAGTTATAAAAATTATTTCTCCGTTTTCTTTTAAAAGCTTTGCAGAAACAGCCATAAAAATGGCGTAAATATTAGGATGTCCATTAATAACTCTCTTAGCAGCAATTGAACGCTTGTCGTCTATTGGTAATTTAAAATATGGTGGGTTAGAAATAATTATGTCAAATGGTTCTGTTTTTTCTGAAAACAGATTTACATTTTCTGAAAGACAGTTTGCGTTTTCTAATACAAAGTCATTCGTATGAATTAAATAGTTAAAATCAATTTTTTTTGATAAAAACCATTCTTTTGTATAGTCAAGTGATTTTTTTGTCAACGGAATTAAATCGTTGTCCGTTTCATAAACAACCAATTCAATTGATTGCAAATTTTTATTCAATAAAAGGTGTTCTACTAAGGCGCAAGTTAAAATTGCTGTTCCGCAGCCCGGGTCAAGAATTCGCAAAGATGTGTTCGATGTTTTTACAAAAGATCCCATTAGAGAAGCAATTTCTCTGGGTGTAAAAAACTGTCCTTTCTCTTTTTTATGTTCCTGATTAACTAATGAAGCATAATAAATCCCTAATCTGTCAGCAAAATGACTAGGAAGCTCGTTAGCTGTGGGTTGTATGGATGTATTATTTACCATTTTTGCTTTTGATGATGTAATTGATTTTCTTTTCGGCTACTTGCATAGCTTTTAAAGCGACTTCTTCGTCACGAACTTCATAAACTAATTTGTCGCTAAAAAATGAAACAAGTAATTCGTTCTCGTCTTTGCCGAAAAATTTTGCAAAACGTTTTACTTGGTCTTTTGTAGGCATTCGTTCGTTTCTCTCAATTTTACTAAGCAAGGCTTGGTCAATTTCTATTTCCGCTGCAACTTGCCTGAGTAAAAGAGATTTCTGTTCTCTCAATTCCCTAATTATTTCGCCTATGCTTTTCAATTTGTATGTATTTGACTTGACATTTAATGTCCAAAAATATTAAAAGAATTTGAATTGTC
>JAYURB010000274.1:0-8303 GCA_043756425.1 Bacteroidota bacterium | reverse complement strand
TTCTCTTCATCTAAATCGTGTTTTCTAAAAATACTAATTGATAACTGTCGATAAACTGTTAATAACCTCAGTTTTTCAGAGGAACTGAATAGTTACAGTAATTGAATTCCTTAATTGTTTAATCACACCAATTTGATGTGTAATCAATAATTGAATGGACAGAAATTTGTGTAAGAAAAACACAAAGTTTATTAAATTAAAAGGCGAAAATTCGTTAATGATATTTAAAAAATGAAAATGGGTGTTCAGTTTATTTTTACGATATTATATGTTTTGTACAGAAATAAATTTTGATTTAAATAATTGGGGATTTCTTTCATTTGGTAAAGTGTAAAATTAAAGCGGATGATTGATTTAATTTTATTATGTCACCCCTTTGGGGTTTGGGGCGGTGAGGGTTTATTTCTTTTATAATAGTAACACCCTTTCAGGGTTGGGGCGGTGAGGGTTTATTTCTTTTATAATAGTAACACCCTTTCAGGGTTGGGGTGGTGAGGGGTTATATCTTTTATAAGAGTAACACCCTTTCAGGGTTGGGGGCGGTAAGGGGTTATTTCTTTTAGTAAGAGTACCACCCTTTCAGGGTTGGGGTAGTGAGGGCTTACATCTTTTATAATAGTAACACCCTTTCAGGGTTGGGGTAGTGAGGGCTTACATCCTTTATAATAGTAACACCCTTTCAGGATTGGGGCAGTGAGGGGGTTATCGCTTTTATAATAGTTTCACCCTTTCAGGGTTGGGGCGGTGAGGGGGTTATATCTTTTATATTCTTTCAATTTAATTTGGAATTTATTGGGTATCTTTTTATAGGGTTAAATGCTACTTTGATGAGGCAATAAAGACGGATAAAAATTATTTGATTTACACTATTAGAGGGAATGTAAAATGATTATTGATTTTTGACGCCTATAATTTGAGCGGCTATGCTTATAGCTATTTCTGCGGGGGTACGACTGTTTATGGATACACCAACCGGTGCAAAAATTTTATTGAGTTTTTCTTCGGGCAAATTATCTTTACGCCATTCTGTAAACATTTTTTCCATTTTACTTTTGCTTCCTAATACACCCAAATAATGAAAATTTTTATGGATGATTGAGCGCAAAGCAATATCGTCTGTCCGATAACCGAAAGTCATAATTACAACATAGATATCTTCTCCTTCCGGCAAAAGAGTACCTAATTCTGAGTAATCCTTAACAACTATTTTTTCATGAACATAAGAATTATTATGAAACGTATTGAGCTGATCTCTGTCTTCAAAAAGAGTTATGTAAAAATCCAGCGATTGCATTATTTTCGAAAATGCTAAAGCGCAATGTCCACCACCAACGATGTATAAGTGCTTTTTTATTCCCAAACGTTCCTCGTAAGTCCAACTATTCTCCGATTCATATGAAAAATTGCGGAATGGCAAATGAACATCATCTTCAATAAAGTTGAATAACAATGGTGATATTTTTAATATTCCTGCACGGTTTTTAGAAAGCGATTTAACTATTTTATCTAAGGTACTTGAATGATCCTCTCTCAAATTAAAAAGCAGGATCGTTTGTTCGCCCGAACAAATCATTCCACTTTGATTATTGGATGTAGTCTTATTATGGACCTGTTTTTTGACTATTGACTCTTTAGACAATTCCCTAAGTTTTTCCCTGGCCATTTCGACAAACTTATGCTCCATAATACCACCGCCAATGGAGCCGGAAATTTCATCTTTTGCTACACCCATTAAAAAGCCCTCTCTGCCCGGACTGCTGCCCTTGCTTTCAACAACATAGAGCAGGATAACAGGTTTTGACTGTTGTAGGCTCTCTAAAATAAATGTCCAGGTTTCTAATTTAGACATGGCAAAACAAGAAATAATTTGAGCTTAAATAAGTGCATCGATTCATTTCGGAAATTTAATTCTATTTTTGTTCAAATCGAACAATTGGATGAATTTTGAGCTTGCCATAAAAAGTAAAAGAATTTTAACTCCCGGGGGCTTCCTGGATGGAACAGTCTTGATTTCAGGGGGAAAAATACTTGCACTTTTGGATAAAACTGAAGCTCTGCAACAAGGGAATATTATAGATGCCGGCAACAATGTCGTAATGCCCGGACTTTTAGACCCGCATGTTCACATCAACGAACCCGGGCGCACGGAATGGGAAGGGTTTGATACAGCAACACGTGCGGCGGCTGCCGGTGGTATAACTACTCTTATTGATATGCCACTGAATTCAACACCGGTTACCACTACTTTTTCCAATCTACAATTAAAAATTGCTGCTGCCAGAAATGGACTACATGTAAACTGCGGCTTTTGGGGTGGCGTTGTTCCTACAAATATTTCAAAGCTTGAAGATTTACTTAAAGGTGGAGTATTCGGACTAAAAGCCTTTCTCACACATTCAGGAATTGACGATTTTCCGGAAACTTCTCCCGGAATACTTAAGGACGTTCTTTTGCTATTAAAAAAATACGGAATGCCCTTATTGGTGCATTGTGAACTTAGCGAGAGTCATGCCGGTATTCAAGAATTGAAAAATAATCCGGGCAGCTATCAGGCATATCTGAATTCACGGCCAAAAGATTGGGAGAACAAAGCAATAGAAACAATGATTCAGCTATGCAGGGAAACAGGAGCTCGTGTTCATATTGTTCATCTTTCATCTGCCGAGGCATTGCCAATGATACGGAAGGCCAGGAAAGAGGGATTGCCACTTACAGTAGAAACTGCTCCCCATTACCTCTTCTTTAATGCAGAAGAAATTGAAGATAAAAACACCCTGTTGAAATGTGCTCCACCAATCAGGGAAAAAGAAAACAATGAAAAACTCTGGATGGCGCTTAAAGAAGGCGTCATCGATTTTATAGCAACAGACCACTCACCTGCTCCGCCTGACCTTAAAGAAATAGAAAGCGGTAATTTTGAAAAGGCCTGGGGAGGAATTGCAGGATTGCAGTTTTCTTTACCTGCTGTATGGACTACAGGTAAAAAATTCGGTATTACAATTGATGAAATTGCAAAATGGATGAGTGTAAATCCATCAGTTTTTCTGAAATTAGATTCTTCGAAAGGGAAAATTAAAGAAGGTTATGATGCAGATCTCGTAATATGGAATCCGGAAGAAGAGATTACTTATTTTAACAACGATATTCACCATAGACATAAACAAAGTCCTTATGCTGGGTTATTAATGAAAGGTAAAGTACAACAGACCTTGGTTAATGGTGAAATGGTCTATGATAAGAATCAATTTATAAATTTGAACGCAGGGAAAATATTAATTCAAAATAATAATGATTTATAAAACATGTCAATGCCTGCAATAACCCTTCCTGAATTCACAAAACGTACCGACCTTGCTGTTGAACGATTGGGCGGGAAAGCCTTACTATGCAGCGATGATTTTTTTGCAGAAAAAGAAAATCTTCTTAAACCGGGCAGAGGAATTTTCATAGCCGATAAATATACTGATAGAGGAAAATGGATGGATGGCTGGGAATCACGGCGTAAGAGAACACAAGGACACGACTGGTGTATTATTCAATTGGCAACATCAGGTATAATTAAAGGCTTTGATATTGATACAAATTTTTTCTTGGGCAATCATCCGCCTTTTGCTTCTGTAGATGGAGCAAATATTCCTTCAAGCGAAAAAGTTGATGCTCTAAAAATATCCTGGAAAGAAATTTTACCTCGCTCTCCCCTTCAACCGGGAAGTCAGAATTTTTTTGAAATTAATTCTACTGAAATTTATACTCATTTACGATTAAATATTTATCCTGATGGCGGCGTAGCGCGTTTTAAAGTTTATGGTGATGTATTTATTGACTGGACTAATGTAAATATAGATGAAACAATTGACCTTGCTGCTTCTGTAAATGGCGCAAGATCGATATTGTGCAACGATATGTTCTTTAGTCACATGGATAATCTTATCATGCCGGGAAGAGGAATAAATATGGGAGACGGCTGGGAAACAAAAAGAAACAGAACGCCGGGAAACAAAGATTGGGTAATAGTACGTCTTGCACATAAAGGAACCATTGAAAAAGCGTTGATTGACACGTGTCATTTTAAAGGCAATTATCCCGATAGCTGTCAAATTGAAGGGTGTGTACTTTCTAAAGATGCTGAAAGCACAATCAATTCTGATGCTGTACAATGGGAGGTAATTTTACCACAAACTAAACTGAAAGCTGATCATGAACATTATTTCACCGATGAACTGAAAGAGAAAGGCTCCTTTACACATGTAAGGCTTACCATTTTTCCCGATGGCGGGATAAGCAGGATGAGACTTTTGGGAAATATTAATGATTGAAATGAAACTGGAAGAATTCAATAGTTTACCGCCTAAAGAAGCATGGGATCAGTTGTTCAAATGTTGTGGCTGCACGCATTGGGCCAATAATGTTGTAGAACATATGCCCTTTAAATCAATTGAATCACTGAAAGAGATTTCGGACAATACATGGTGGGATTGCAGGAAAGCGGACTGGCTGGAAGCATTTTCACACCATCCAAAAATCGGACAAAAGGCTTTGGAAAAAAAATTCGAAGCCACAAAATCATGGGCAGAAAATGAACAGTCGGGTACACAAAATGACAATGAAAATATACTTCAGGAATTGGTTAAAGCAAATAATACTTATGAAAATAAATTTGGTTTTATATTCATCGTTTGCGCAACAGGAAAAACTGCCGGTGAAATGCTGGAACTTTTGAACGAAAGACTTAACAACGATGTTGAAAAAGAATTGAACATTGCAGCTCAGGAACAGAATAAAATTACCCACCTTCGCTTCGATAAATTGATATCATGAGCCCGATAACGACACATATTTTAGATACCTCTTTGGGGCGCCCAGCTTCAGGAGTTCCCGTAACTCTTGAACAAAAGCTGAACGGCAATTGGAAAATAGTTTCCGAAGGTGAAACCGACAACGATGGCCGGATAAAAAATCTGGTTTCAGAAGAAGTAAAAATTACTCCCGGAATCTACAAACTTGTCTTCGATACAAAATCGTATTTTGAAAAACAAAAAGTAAAAGCTTTTTATCCGTCTGTGAATATTGAATTTGAAATTACAGACGATTCTCATTATCATGTACCCTTACTGCTTAATCCATTTGGATACTCAACGTATCGCGGAAGTTGAAACATTAAAAAAATCGATAAAATTATATATGAAATTATCTATTCCAAAAGAAGCTGTTGATAATGTGTTAAAAGAACTTCATACAGCGAATTCTGCCTTTCAAAAAATATATCCCGGTGAACTGCCCGACAGACAAGCTGTTCATACAGTTTACGGAGGAGCCAATTTATTTAAATCTGATACTACACAAAAAATGGGGCAAACTGCCTTAAAGAGTTTTCAGACTTATGCTCCTGACTTTTCCGTTTTAGCAAAGGTTCTGGAATTAAAAGGACATGAATTAATACCGAATGACAAAAATAAAATAGCAATAATTAACGATAAGCTATCGAAATTATCTGAAGAGCAAATCAAGAAAGAAGATTTTTGGTTTCCTTATCTTGTTTATAAAAAAATTGCAGCTAAATTATCTACAGAAGCTGTAGAAGATTTTCGTATTGATTTTGAAGATGGCTTTGGTAACAGACCCGATGCTGAAGAGGATGCTACTGCTGTTCAGGCAGCAGAACAGCTTGCAATCGGCATGAAAGAAAAAACAATTTCTCCTTTTATCGGAATTCGAATCAAACCCTTCACAGAAGATCTTAAACACAGAGGAATTCGGACCCTTGATATTTTTCTGACTACGCTTCTTGCTAAAACAGGTGGAAAACTTCCTGATAATTTCATCGTAATGCTTCCAAAGGTAACAATACCCCAGCAGATAGAAGCACTTACTAAACTTTTCGAAATCTTAGAACACGAGCATAAGCTGCTTCCACATTCTCTGAAAATGGAAATGATGGTTGAAGCGACGCAAGCAGTAATGGATGCTGATGGGAAAAATCCACTTCTTTCTTTAATCAAAGCAGGTAAAGGCCGATGTATAGCTGCTCATTTCGGAACATACGATTATACAGCATCATGTAATATCACCGCTAAATACCAGACGATGGATCATCCTGTCTGCGATTTTGCACATCATATGACACGTGTAGCTCTTGGAGGAACAGGAATTATGTTGTCTGATGGGGCTACGAATGTAATGCCAGCTGGGCCGCATCGCGGAGATAATCTTACTGCAGAGCAAGAAAAAGAAAATCGTGATATCGTTCATAAAGCATGGAAACTTGGCTTCGGACATACCATGCATTCTCTCATCAATGGCTTTTATCAGGGATGGGATCTTCACCCTGCACAATTGCCCATGCGATATGCTGCAGTGTATTCCTTCTTTCTTGAAAGTTATGAGGATGCAGCACTGCGTTTAAAAAACTTCGTTGAGAAAGCAGCACAAGCAACATTGTCAGGCGATGTATTTGACGATGCAGCGACAGGACAAGGACTACTAAATTACTTTCTGAAAGCATTAAACTGCGGAGCTGTGAGTGAAAAAGAAATTCTCATGACAGGATTGACGCTGGATGAAATACGGAGTCGGTCGTTTTATAGGATACTATTGGGTAGAAGAGGCGGGAAGTGAGGTGCGATAGATTGAGGATGAGGATTGAGGATCCGATAGCTATCGGATGAGGATTAGCGAATAACCAGAGTAACGATCCGATAGCTATCGGATGAATACTAACGATCCTATGGCTATCGGATAACGATTAAAAAAAAATTAGTTTATGATGTTGCAAAAGATTCTTCTGCAATATTTTATTAATAATATTTTAAATGGGTAATACTCTTTTTTTTGTTTTTATAACGCTTGTTATTATTGCAATATGGATACTAAATGATGTTTTTATTGTTTTGAAGAAAAATAATCTTCTAAAAGATATAGGAGATGATATCAAAGAAGAGGTAAATTTTACACGGTATGTTCTAATAATAATTGCGGCAATTTCAATTTTGGTATATTTTGGTTTTCCCGTTCTGCGAAAAAATGGGTTAGAAGGGAATGAAATGGAATGGGTAAATCTTGTTGTTCGCTGGGCTCATGTTGTTTTTGGAATTGCATGGATAGGAGCATCAATCTATTTTATCTTTTTAGAGAATAGCTTAAACCGTACAAAAGACTTACGCGATGAATTGGCAGGTAATTTATGGGCCATTCACGGTGGTGGATTTTATTATATAGAAAAATACAAAGGTGCACCAAAAGAGTTTCCCGAGAAATTGCATTGGTTTAAATACGAAGCCTATTTTACCTGGTTAACAGGGATAATTCTATTGACGCTTGTTTACTATATGAATGCAAAATCATTCATGATTGATCCTGCAGTCAGCGACATTACACCATTAACAGCAGTTTTGCTTGGAATCGGATCAATGATAATCGGATGGTTCCTATATGATATAATGTGCCGTTCATCTTTATTGGCAAAACCAAAACTATTTGGCATAATCGGTTTTATTATTGTTGTATCGTTTTCTTTTTTCCTGAGTAAATATCTGAGCGGTCGGGCAGCATTCATTCATATTGGCGCAATACTAGGAACGATAATGGCAGGAAATGTATTCTTCGTCATCATCCCTTCTCAAAAAGCTCTCGTTCACGCCGCCAAACAAAACCTTCCACCGGATATTGGAAAAGCAAAATATGCAGGGCTGCGCTCTCTTCATAATAATTACATTACAATGCCTGTAATTTTTATTATGATTAGCAATCACTTCCCCGGAACGTACGCTCCTGTCTATAATTGGGCTATACTGGGAGGATTGATTATTGGAAGTGTAGCCGTAAGGCATTATATAAACCTGCATGAGAAAGGAATTAACTCGGCATGGCTACTTGGCTTTGCAGCACTTGCACTTTTTGCTTTAGTTTTTGTTACCTCTCCTTCAATAAAAAGCACTAATAACACACCGGTAAAATTTTCTGAAGTACAAACCATCGTAACAAAACGTTGCACGCAATGTCACTCCTCACATCCTACCGATGATGTACAAAAAGTTGCTCCCGATGGAATCATGTTTGAAA
This sequence comes from Bacteroidota bacterium, assembly GCA_043756425.1. GTDB lineage: Bacteria > Bacteroidota > Bacteroidia > AKYH767-A > 2013-40CM-41-45 > JADKIH01. The sequence continues at coordinate 245 of JAYURB010000274.1, read as the reverse complement.
CATCTCAACAGATTTCAAAAATGAGTGAGAGAATACTTTTTCGCGTTGTGCAAACTAAGACAATGCCTCAGGGAAATAAAACCGGGATTACAGAAGCAGAGAGAGAAGTTCTGGGGAGATGGATTGGGCAAGGGGCGAAGGTTGATTAGTTAATTTGAGAATTTGAGAATTTGAGAATTTGAGAATTTGAGAATTTGAGAATTTGAGAATTTGAGAATTTGAGAATTTGAGAATTTGAGAATTTG
>JAYURB010000273.1:0-3470 GCA_043756425.1 Bacteroidota bacterium | reverse complement strand
GCTTTAGGGATATATGCGTAAAATCATTTCTGGTGCCAATACAGGCTGTAGTATGCAGGGTTTTATTAAGTAAAGAATAGTTTTTTTGTAGGAGCCATTGTATCCCAAAATATTTCTTTGATCCGTTTGATTTATTTCATCTCCATGAATTGGGTCATTCAAATAAAATGTAAAATTTGAATACAAGTTGAAATAATAATTTACGTAGAACAATTGATTTTTTATGATGGCATCGTTCTTAGTTGTAGAAGTTAAAATAGTATTAATGTTTGTTCGTTTTGTTTGGCCTCCTTCAGATGGATCAATACTGCCTAAGCGACTAATACTTCCGTTATCAATTGCTCTTTGAGGAACTTGACCAGAAGCATTCCAATCTGCAGAAAACGTAGAAGCAGAAAATGTTAAATAGTTTTTTGAATTCAACATTCCTGAGTATTTTCCAAAAAGATTATACCGATTGAAGTTCTGTTTTTTTTCAAAGTAAGAATTAGTGAATACATATTCGCCTGCCAGGTAAGCATTTTCTTTTTCTGTTGATAAAAGATGTTTTTTGTCCAATAATTTTATCATACCCATAGTTCGGTACGTATCAAACATACCGGCTTCCGCTTTTACTTCATTCTTATCAATTGAGTTCTTTGTAAAAAATTCACCGGTGCCTGAAGTAGCAAAATCTCCGAAAGCTGCTGTATACGGTCCTTTATAAACCTTTAGACGATCAATTGTTTCAGGGATTACAAAATGGAAATCAGCATATCCTTGTCCGTGTGCATGAGAAACCATATTAACCGGCATTCCATCAACGGAAATATTAAAATCCGTTCCGTGGTCACAGTCGAAGCCACGCAAAAATATTTGTTCTGCTTTTCCTCCTCCTGCATGTTGTGCTATAAAAAGTCCGGGCACAAGTCGTAACAAATCTTGAGCTGTATTCACCGGCCGCAAAAGTTTATCTAAACCTGAAATAGCTTCACTTTGTGTAATGGATTTGGTTGGACTTACAGTAACTTCAGTAAGATCAATTGTTGCAGGGATCAATGAAAAGTTCTGTCGTTGGTTGTCTTTAAGAATTACTTCTTTCGTCACTTTTGTAAAGCCCATGCAGGTAATTACTAATTGGTAATTTCCTTGTGTAAGCCCATTGAAGTTAAAATTACCAAGTGCATCAGTTGTGGTATGCTTTTCAGTATTCAATAAAATTACTGTTGCACCAACTATTGCACCACCATCGTTATCAGAAGTAAGCTTTCCTTTTAAATAGAGGTTTTGAGCAAAAAGATTCCCGCTATATTGGAATAGAATAATTATTAAAAATTGTAGCCTGGTTTTATTAATAATTAGTTTCATTAGTAAGCCTGAATAGAAGTTTCCCATTAACCTACGAATTAAAATGAATCTTGGATTTGAGAATATTTATCTATCTATTTTTCATTGTTGCGGGAAGAAATCAGCAAAAATGATCAAAATTCATGTTCAATTATTAAATAGAAAATTTTCAAATCAAAACCGGACCACAATTGAAAAGGTAGTCAATAACAGAGAGGTCATTTTGGAATCCATTTCTATCTGAAAAAACCTGTCTGTATTCAGGAATAATTCCTGAATTTTTTTTAGGATGAAAAGCATGACGGAAATCGATTAATCCCTGATGTTCCTTTTGATATTCACTAGTAAGTTCAGGTGGACATTGAATTTTAAAGAAAGTCATGAGAATTTTTAAAAAGTTTAGATTGAATTCGAAAAGAAAATCAGTTTGACAGCTAAAAGCGTCATATAATTCTTCTTCAAAGAATTCAAAATAAGGCGAATTTCTATAGGCAGATTCTATGGACCTCCAATGGATCATCTTCCAGTTTGAATCATCTTGCATTTTTACCTGATTGATGGGTGTTCTGAAAAGGTTTTCGTGAAGCACGGGAATAGAAAGTGATTGTTTTCCATTGGGACTGCTTATGCAGCAGCGGTTTCTGTACGACTGCTTTTCATAATGTTCATGCTGATCAATAATAATTTTATCGATTTCCTTGAGTTTTTGGAAATAAGAAATAGGAGGTAAATAAGCGATGGAAAAAAGACCGGTCAAGATTATGTTTTTCTGAGTTATTCCTATTTGATTAGCGTCTTTCATATGCTCCAAGATCAGGAGCAGGAGGAAGCTGGCGCGAGTTTCCTAAGATATCAGAGTTCAAAATCGCATTGGTATTTGTAATATTAATATCGCCTGCATTAATAGCCGGACTACTAAGCGAATCAAGTTGATAATCGTTATTATCGACATCTTTAAACAATGGATCGTTAAATGAATTGTACGCTTTTAAAACAGCAGTATATCGGGCAGTATTGCTTGTAGAAAAAGTATTTTTTACTTTTAATAATGCATGATCAAAATGATAGTTAAACAAGTTACCTGAAGGAAAAGAATCCAGATCTAGTTCTTCTTCATTGCTTCCGTAAATAATGCAATTTCCAAAATAAGCATTTAATGAACGAGCAGTATTAACATAATTATTTAAAGAAAGTGCAGGATCGTTTCTTTGCCCATTGTTCCAGAAGTTTGCGAAAGTGCAATGGTAAAAATTATAAACACCACCGTAAAGGATATTTGTAGTTTGTGCACCGCAATTGGCAAATACACAATTAAAGGCATTTACACTCGATCCCCGAAGTGCAATTGCATTCGATGCCATATTTTTAATGATAGTGTTTTCCAAATGAAGGGTCACTGTGGAAGGATTACTGTCGTAAGTAGTATCAACGAGTAAACCAATTGTTCCATTTTTTATAACTGCATTTTTTATGGAAGAATTCCTGGTACCTGGAGTAATATAATCAGAACTAAAATTTCTATTTATACTTGAAAGCCAAATTCTATCCCATTGTCCCGGAACATCTTTATAATCTTCTCCCAGGCGGTCGCCCTGAAAAGTAACTTTATTTTGTTGTGTTCCATTTACGAGAAGTGTAGATGATGTTAAGGCTAATATTCCTGAACCTGGGTGAAAGTAAACGTTTGTGCCTTCATTTACGGTAAGTGTACAAGCGGAATCTACTACAGCATAACCGTAAATAACGTGAGGTTTGTCGCTATTCCAGACTTCATTGCAATTAAGAAAAAAGAATGGGGAAATCTGCGAATTTGGAGCAGGGCGATGGAAGTAAGCATCCTGTCCCCAGGCCACGAGATCAATATCCTGCTGAAAATTGTTGGCATTAAAAAGAATGGAATCCGAAATAATCAATGGAGTAGTAAGATTGTTGGGATCAACCGTAACTTCCACAAAAATGAAAATACTGTCTTTTGCACCAATAATTACATCACTGAATGATTTACCTGCGACACCATCAACATTAAGTCTGAAGTTAGAACTTTCTCCTGTTGCCAGTCGAATAGAGGAGACTTTAACATCCTTATCACCGGAGTTATATACAGTAAAAACCTCTGTCGCACTTCCAACAGTTGTGAAAACAGT
>JAYURB010000272.1:0-8368 GCA_043756425.1 Bacteroidota bacterium | reverse complement strand
TACAATAACGGATGCGAATAACTGCACCATTTCGGTTCCGGTTAATATTAATCAGCCATTACCTTTATCTGCAACAATGGCCGGCAGCCAGATTCTCTGCAATGGCGCAGCAAATGGAACAGCAAGCGTTTCTACCACAGGAGGAATATCGCCTTATCAATATTCATGGTCTTCAGGAGCAACATTATCAACATCATCGGTAACGAATCTTTTACCCGGCAGTTATTCCGTTATAGTGACAGATGCTAACGGGTGCTCGACTTCTTCAATGACGACAATCACAGAGCCTCCTTCATTGACATCCACTCTTCTTTCGGTATCGAATTCAACATGCTTTAATTCCAATAATGGCTCCGGTTCAGTTACTGCAAGCGGTGGTATTGGTCCTTATTCCTATTCGTGGTCACCAACAGGAGGAAATTCATCTTCGTCTTCCGGACTTTCTCCCGGATTGTATACTATAACAATTACGGATGTAAATCAATGTACAATTACAACACTTATATCCATCAACGAGCCTGCTCCTTTGATAGACTCTGCTAATTTTACAAACGTCAGATGCAACGGTGTCGTAGAGGGTTCTGCTTATATAGTTCCTACCGGGGGAAGCGGACCTTACTCCTATCTTTGGGATACCGGAGATTCAACATCGTCCCTTCTTCAAATTGCAGCTGGCAACTATTCGGTAACAATTACCGATGCTACGGGTTGCACTGCCACACATTTATTTAATATTACACAACCATCTCCCATTACAATATCGTCTTCAGTAACTCCTTCGACATGCGGGAATTCAAATGGTGCTGTAAATGTAAATGTGGGTGGCGGAATAGCGCCGTACTCCTATTTCTGGAATCAGAGTGGAGTCACATCATCATTGACTGGTTTAGATTCAGGAAACTATAGTGTACATGTTACCGATTCATTTGGCTGTGGTATAATTGCAACAATGAATGTTGTCGCACAACCGTCGCCGCAATTATCAGCTACTTTGCAAACTGACGTGCTTTGTTTTAATGATAACAATGGATCAGCAACAGTTGTAGCAACAGGAGGTACAGGTCAACTCCAATACCAATGGAGTCCGTCAGGTGGCACACAGCCCACAGCGAGTGGATTAGTTGCAGGTATATACTCTGTGCTGGTTACCGATGCAAATAACTGTACCGTAAGTACGACTTTTAACATCACTCAACCGAATGTTCTGAATATTACCGCTGGAACAGTTATAAACGTAAATTGTTATGGTGAACAAAATGGACAAGCCACAGTTATTGCAACCGGCGGAACAGGACCATATCAGTATTTATGGTCTCCATCAAACTTTACCACTGCAACTGTAAGCGGATTAAGTTCAGGTTCGCATAGCACTATTGTCACAGATGCACACGGCTGTTTGCAGAATCTCTCTGTAAATATCTCCGAGCCTCTGGAACTTATATCAACTGTCACTACAGCGGATGTTTCGTGCAACGGCAGATCTGATGGAACAGCTTCCGTTAATACACTAGGAGGAACAGGTCCTTACACGTATGCATGGAATCCGTCAGGAATTAGTTTACCCAATCTCAACAATCTCATCGCCGGTTCATACTCAGCAACAATCACGGATAGCCATGGATGCACAACTTTCTCACAAGGTATTGTCAACGAGCCTTCGGCAATTGCCGTAACAAATAATACCATAAATACTGTTTGCGGACAATCACAAGGCTCTGCGACCCTACAAGTATCCGGTGGAAATCCACCATACAACTACTTGTGGAATCCGGGTGGTATGTCGACCCCTGCCATTAACAATCTTTCTGCGGGATCATATACTGCAACGATTACTGATTCCAGACAATGTAGTTATTCTGCAACCATTGGAATCTCTAACTTTAATGGACCAATAGTTAATATTGCTTCTGCTTCAAATGTAAATTGTCAAGGTGGAAATGACGGACAAGCATCAGTAAATGTTTCGAGCGGAAGCGGTCCGTATGTATTTCAATGGTCACCTTCGGGAGGGAATTCTGCTGCAGCATCGAATCTTATAGCAGGTAACTATATTGTGCAGGTAACAGATTTAAATCAATGTATCACATCCATCCCCGTGATTATTACCGAACCACAGGCTCTATCAATAGCAGCCAATGTAACTCCTGCATTGTGTGATGGGTCGTCGGATGGTATTGCTACGGCTAATGTTGCAGGAGGTGTTTCTCCCTATCAATATATCTGGTCGTCCGGGTCGACCACAGCGGTGGCGAATAATCTTGCTGCCGGTCCATATTCCGTAAGTGTTACAGACAATCATGGATGCACTTCTTCCTATTCATTAAGCATAGGCCAGCCGCCTGCTATATCGTTAACTACTTCTATGTCGCAAGCAAATTGCAATGCTCACGATGGCACAGCAACCGTCATTGCTTTGGGCGGTTCGCCAACGTATAATTATCAATGGTCATCAGGAAGCACCTTGCCTTGGACTAATTCACTTAGCGCAGGAAATTATTCTGTTACCGTAACCGATGCTCATGGATGCACAGCGAGCGTTTCGACAACAGTCACTGAATTAAATGGAATGACATTGGCATCAAATGCAGTAAATGCCACATGCTATGGTGCGTCGGATGGCAGCATATCTGTACAAGTTACGGGAGGAATAATGCCACTTGTATATAACTGGACACCTGCGACGAACAATTCATCTTCTATAAACAACTTGCAAGCGGGTTCCTACTCTGTAAATGTTTTTGATTTAAACGGCTGTTCGATTACTTCAACTATTTCTGTTGGACAACCTTCGCAGATTATTACAAACTTTGCAACACATGACGTTCGCTGCCAAGGTTACGGTGATGGTAGTATTGCTGCGAGTCTATCAGGAGGTACCGCACCCTATACATATTCATGGAATAACGGAGCAAATACTTCAAGTGTAAATAATTTAATGGCGGGAATTTACACAGTAACAGTTACAGATGCGCTTGGATGTAATACAAATGCATCGGCAACGGTTAACTCGCCGGCGGCGTTGAGCTTGTCAGCTTACAATCCTGCACCAATTTGTATTGGTCAGCAGGTTACCCTTAGTGTCAATGCATCCGGAGGTACATCACCTTATACTTACTCATGGCAGAACGGCCCGAATACACAACAGTATACTGTTTCACCGGGTGTTGGCACAAATTATACAATCACGGTTACCGATACGAATGGTTGCAGTTCAACACTTGCCAATGTTTTCGTTCTGGTACATCCGGCATTGCAGCTTTTACCTCCGACTACTGCAATCCTTTGCGAAGGCGATCATGTTACACTAAATGTTCAGGCGCATGGTGGCAATGGCGGACAGTACAATTATTCGTGGGATAATGGAATGACGGGCCCTTCGATTATTGTGTCCCCCTCACATTCGTCCACCTATACCGTAACCTTGTCGGATAATTGCACCTTACTTCCTGCAACAGCGATTATTCCTGTAACGATAAAACCAAAACCAACTGTACATTTCACTCCATCTAATGCTGCCGGTTGCCTGCCGGTTTCAGCAAATTTCTTTGATCAAAGTAATTCAGATGCTGCAAGCACCTATTCATGGAATTTCGGCGATGAAACGTTTTCGAATGATAAGAATGTTACTCATACTTACACACAACCCGGTAATTATGCAGTTTCCCATACAGTAACTGACAGTGCCGGATGCTCAGCTACATTTAATATTATAAATGCCGTCAGTGTTTTTCCTTTCGCTGAAGCTTCGTTTTCATTTACTCCGAAAAGTCCCGCAATAATCAATGCTCCCATTTCATTTGAAGACAAAAGCGTAAATGCTGCACAGTGGTTGTGGAATTTCGGAGATAATTCGGGAAGATCGAATTTAAAAAATCCATTGTACACGTATAAAGATACAGGAGAATATACGATAAGTCTCATTACAATTTCGAGCCACGGTTGTCCGGATACGACCTATAAAAAAATAATTATCAATGGAGAGTCCATAATCTATATACCAAATTCATTCACTCCCAATGGAGATAATATCAACGATGGATTTATTCCTATATATACCGGAATCAGCCAATTCGAAATGTACATATTCGACCGCTGGGGATTACAAATCTATCACACAAGAGATCCTCACAGTCCGTGGAATGGCAAAGTTCAAGGTCATGATTTAACAGTCCAGAACGATGTATACGTGTACAAAATTTACACAACAGAAGTATCGGGAGAAACACATGAATATATTGGAGCTGTTACTATGGTGAAGTAGTAGATTTCGTTGAATATATTTAGTAAAATTAACAAGCTGAACAAATAATTAGAACTAATTTCTTAAAAATAGCAAATTTTAAAAATTCATTTACAACGTTAGAAAGAACTATTTAAACGTTAGGGTTATTTCTTTTTATTGATTCAAGATTTCTTCTTTGAAATGTACCGGCGAATGAGATTATTCGTAGAAACATCATGTTTTAATTGTGATGTATCTGCACTTTCCATTTCCTGAATTATACGCTGCGACAAAACCTTACCCAATTCCACTCCCCACTGATCAAAAGAATCAATATTCCAAATAACTCCTTGCGTAAAAACACTATGCTCATAAAGAGCAATTAATTTACCCAGCATTTCAGGTGTTAGCCGATCCGCCATAATAAAATTTGAAGGACGATTACCTTCAAAGACGCGATGCGGCTCTAACCATTCCGTTGTACCTTCTGCCCTAACCTCTTCAATTGTTTTTCCGAAAGCGAGCGCTTCAGCCTGAGCAATAACATTAGCTATAAGAATATCATGGTGTTTTACAATTTTATTTAGCGGCTCAGCAAAAGCAATAAAGTCGCAAGGAATTAAACGGGTGCCCTGATGAATCAATTGATAGAAAGAATGCTGTCCGTTTGTACCCGGCTCACCCCAGTAAATTGGACTTGTATGATAATCGACTCTGTCCCCATTAAGTGTAACTTGCTTACCATTACTCTCCATGATAAGTTGTTGAAGGTACGCAGGGAATCGTTTAAGATATTGTTCATACGGAAGGACAGCTATTGATTCAGCTCCTAAAAAATTAACATTCCATATAGTGAGAAGTCCCATTAAAACAGGAAGATTTCTTTCAAATGGCGCCGTATAAAAATGTTGATCCATCCGATGAAAACCGTTAAGCATTTCCTGAAAATGATCGGGTCCGATGGCTAACATAGTTGAAAGTCCGATGGCTGAATCCAGAGAATATCTTCCTCCTACCCAATCCCAAAATCCAAACATATTTTCGGTGTCAATACCAAACTTAGTTACTTCGGCTGCATTGGTGGAGATGGCAACAAAATGTTTTGCAACTGCGTTCTTTTCTTGATTAAATGATTGAAGTAACCATTCACGAGCGGTAGATGCATTGGTCATTGTCTCAATTGTTGTAAAGGTTTTAGAAGAGACAATAAAAAGTGTTTCTGCTGCGTCAAGATCCTGAACAGCTTCTGCAAAATCAGTTCCATCTATATTAGATACAAATTTGAAATTTAGAGTACGATCGCTGTAGTGTTTAAGTGCTTCATAGGCCATTACAGGACCAAGATCAGATCCGCCAATTCCAATATTAACAATATTTTTAATTCGTTTACCACTGTATCCTTTCCATGAACCGTTACGAACCTTGTCGGCAAAAACAACCATTCTGTCAAGAATAGCATGCACATCGGGAATAATGTTTTTTCCATCGACTACTATGGATGCCCCGCGCTTTTCACGCAATGCTATATGAAGTACTGCACGGTTTTCTGTAATATTAATTTTATCGCCTCTGAACATGGCTTCGATTCGCTCTCGAAGGCCGGCTTCTTCGGCTAACTTGAGAAGTAAAGGCAATGTTTCATCCTTAATCCGGTTTTTTGAATAATCAAGTAAAATTCCCTCGGCTTCAAGGGTCATTTTCTCTGTTCTCTTTGGGTCCTCTGCAAAAAGATTTTTTAGATGAGGAATCCCTTTACTATGGGCCGAAAGGGCTTTCCATACTTTGTTTTCTGATATTAGCATAAACTTTACGATAAATAGTAAATTACATTCTTAAATAATTCCGCTTTCAATGGCATTATTTGAAATTACCGTTTTATTGGACTTGAAATTAGAAATTTATTAAAAGTTATTAATAAAGTAAACTGAGAAAAAAAAGGATAAAAGGAAAGCCATGTCATTAGGGCTACTTAGGAAAAGGAATATATAATTTTGAAAAGTGAATTCTCCTAACAGAAATAGTATTGAACCGGTTTATTGTCTCATATTTTCCAAAATCAAAACAAGGAAAAAGGCTATGTGAATGCGAACCATTAAAATAAAATCGCCCCTTGCCGAAACTAAAATCTTATTCTATTATAAGTTTTTTAATAGAAACTTTTTTGTCTCTGTCTGTCGATTTGATAAAATAAATTCCCTTAGCCTGTCTGCTTAAATCAATAGTAATTTTCTCATTTGTCGTAGCAGTTTTGTAAATAACTTCCCCTATAATATTATAAATTTCAATTTTCGATAAGAAAAGTTGGCCAATCGTAAATACTCCATTACCGGGATTTGGATAAATAGTCAAGTAATCTGAAATGGAATTTTCGCTTATTCCACCACAGGGTGTGGCAATCCAAAGGCCTGCATTGGTGCCTATCAAAATGTCCGATCCATTATTAACTGCAGTACGCGATTGTGTGAATGGATAGCCGGTGGAGATATTATAGTATTGAAAACTACTATTCCAATAATTATTAAAAGCAATACCATTTGAATTTGTGCCGATCATGATATTAGTAACACAAGCCGGCAGTTCTGCTAACATAACGTAATAAAGAGAATCATCCTGAAAATTACCATTGATAGTATTTAGAATTTCAAATCCGCCGGATTGGAATATTTTTATCAATCCGCTGCCCATTGTTGAAATGTATGTGATTGTATCATATACCGGAGGAAGTATTCCTGTTACGTAAAAGTTACTTAGCCCTAAACTAATTGAATCTAACACGGTCCATTGGCCATTTGCATAAATTGCAATTCCGTTATCTGTACCAATATATAGTATATTGTATGGCTGACTCTGCATTACGGTTGCGAAAGTAATTTTATTGGATGGCAGTGGGGAGTTTGAGGAATTAAAGGTATTATAAAAAACTCCGTTATAGACTAACAAGCCATTATTCATACAGACATAGTCACTTCCATAATCATTCAATAAATAATTTACTGTATCATTTGGCAGCATCGATGTATCAAGACCGACAGCAACTGTCCCATCTGAATTATATATTCCTGTATGAGTTCCATATGGATAATTTTGGTTTGAAGAGTATTGCGAATATCTTCTAAAACAATTTACATCTGTTGCTTCCGGAAAATCAGGATTACCATGAAATTGAGTAACCTGGAAATTATAGCCAAAATTAAAAACACCTTCTTCTGTGGCAATTTCATTTGGTGAAATTTCTTTAATGTCTTGATAAGGCATAAATCTAAAGTACACCGGAGAATTAAAACTACTTCCATTCCAAACATAAATACTCATCCCCCAATATAAATTGGAAGATCCGCCGGCAATTACCCAAGGACGACTGAACGAATCAAGATTAAAATTATCTATATTTATAAATCCTGCCATCAATGAATGAACAGACCAATTCGCTCCGTCATATTCAAATAAATTTCCTTTATCTCCACATGTCCAGACATGACCGTTCTTTCCAACTACTACTTTTCTAAACAGTTCTGTGCCAATAGGTGCATTCGTACTATCAAAATAGGTTACAACAGTATCCTGAACATGTATTAATTTTCTATTCCCTGCAATCCACAAACCTCCGGGAGAATCAACGTCCCAATCTCGGAAATAAGTATTTTGAGGCATGGTAAATAGTGAATCAAAAACTCCATTATGAAAATAAATAAATGGATTGCCACTTATGTAAGCTGATGTGTCATTGATTACTTTTACATTGCCGTTACCATTGTATGGATAATACTGCCAGCTTGTTCCATTAAAAATTCCTACTTTTTGATACCCCCCTGCCCAAATATTACCATTAGGAGAAATTCCAATACTGTTAACGTTAGAAATTGCAGATGGTCCGGTATTTATATTTACGTAATCGCTTAATAAAGTATCATATACTCCAATGTATGAGTTATCTTTTAGGTATATGTAATTCCCATACTTATAAGGCAATAACATGACTAATTTTGAATGGTTTGTCCATCGATACTCTGTCTTCCCACTTAAAATATTTCTAATTTGAAGGCAACTGCCGCCTTCGTAGATGAATGAATCTTTAATCATTATCCTATTATGATTATCATTATACCAATAATAAGGTACATCATATACCTGCTGAATAGGAAATTG
>JAYURB010000271.1:0-3487 GCA_043756425.1 Bacteroidota bacterium | reverse complement strand
CTTCTTTAGAACATTTCGCCGATAATGTTTTTAAATACGCAATGCAATAATAATTAAAAAGGCGATCCACTTATTATTGCGGATCGCCTTTTTTAAATAAAATATAAGAATGAATATTGCTATTAAAAGATACAGCTAAACAGTTGTCTAATGATCTTGGTTTTGAAAATTGCTACGATTTTGGCGGAAGCGACAAGTTTAATTTGCAGGAACAGTTGGCCATGTCATGGATAAATCTTGCTATCATGCATGGTCAGGGAAGAAATATTGCTTTTAAAATAATTAAGCGATGAAGAAAATTTAAAGCATCTGAATAATCCCGGAGAGGCTTTTTAATCAAATTGTTTTTTTACTATACATTGTTGTTTCGTAGAAAATTTTTTTCTGCCTTTTCGTTTTCCCTCTCATCAATGAAGCACTCCCGGATTCTATTGTTATTTTTAATTTCATGCTTAAAAATCTATCTCTCGTTTGGACAGGTATTGCATTTCGACAGCCTGTGGTCAATCGGAACCGATTATGAGGAACGAAGTCGCGATATTACTCTCGACAGTCGGGGAAACTATTATATCATTGGAAGTTCCGGTGCTTACATAAATTTTGATATTCACGGCGGCAATTATACCGGTGGTAATGCTCAATTTCCCGGACACTATCTGGCCCGCTATAAAAGTGATAACTCCATAGACTGGGCTATGCATACAAAATATCCAAAATATACATTAGCTCCGATTTTGTCGAAAATCGATCATAACGAAAATTTATTTGTTGCCGGTTACTATAATGCCAATGTCGATATCAATTTTTCAGATACTGGAATCGCAATGATTTCCTGTCCATTCAATAATGTTTCATTCTTTTTTGCTCTATACGACAGTATTGGCCATTTAATAAAGCATACAGAATTGATTGCTTTAGATCATAGTCTCAACCATCTTGTTGGAGACTTTTCATTTATTTCTGATGTTGCTATTGACCACAATAATAATTTTTATGTTTCCGGATATAGCGGCGACGTTTTCATAAATCCAAATTATCCGGATACTTTAAAAGAGTTTAGTTATTTTCTTTTAAAGATGAATACCGACTTGACTGTTCAATGGATAAAATGGCTTCCGAAAGAAGTGAAAGAGTTTCACAACTGGACTAATTTTTATCCTGTAATGATTGACATTGATGCCCTGAACAATTTATATGTAACAATAAGTTTTTTTGATAGCCTGAATGTCCGTTTTCAAAACGAACCGGCAGAATATATTGCTGCAACAACTTATTACTATCCGAATCCCCCAAGCACAGAAAGCTCAAATCTCGATCTTGCAATTATTAAATACGATAGTGACGGTAATTACATTCGTCACAAACAGTTTGGCTCGAATGATGAATCCCGACAAAAACACATCGATGCAATAATGCTGGAAGGGCACAGACTTGTCGTCCTTGCTTCTTTCAACCGCAACTTTGTTTTGCCACAAGTAACTTATTACAGCATAGGCTATGACTCAGTATATGAATACAATCATGTATTATTTGAATGCGATACGCAGCTAAATATCCTTAAAAGCCAACGCTACTATGGCAACATGCTCACTCCGATGGGGAATCGTGATCGTATCATTGGCGACTCTTGCGGGAATATTCTTCTACGAAGCGATCTTTTTATTTCCGATTCATATCCTTTTCCACCTTATTCCGATAACAGTTTTCCTGTCATCGATAAAATGAATCTTTATCTTTTTGACAAGACTCTTACTCTTAAAGACACCATAACTATTTCAGACTTTCATCTGAATTACTTTTTTTCTGCAGCCATGTCTTTTGGAAAAATTCAATTGATAGGAACATATATGGACAATTTTAGTCTTTACCAGCAAAATGTTTTGGAGAGAAATTATTCTCCACCGAATCCATTTTATGATACCTTTCTGGCTTCATTCCATTATACGGATTGTGAAAAAAAGATTGATCTGCCATACAGCCTCATATTCCCAAATGTTTTTACCCCAAATGAAGATTCAAAAAATGATGAATTCAAACCGATGAAAGAAGAAAATGTTAATAATATTTCCATCACTGTTTTTAACCGCTGGGGCCGTCAGGTTTTTAATAGTACTCATCAAAGACAGTGGTGGGATGGCTATTCAGAAGATAAAAACAAGTGCTCTGATGGAGTATATTTTTATACTGCAAGATATTTATCCAATGGAGACTACAAAAGCACAAATGGAGTTATTACATTATTGAAATAAATATCAAGGGTTTAGAAACCATTGTATATTTAATTAGTCTTTTTCATGCTTATTCCAATCCGTGACAATACCCGGAAGGAGAAATATTAATTTTCTTTATCCCAACCATTTAGCAGATTGAATTATCTTACCTTTAAAAAGCTATTTCGAATGTTAGAATTTAGCTAAGTTTTGTTCGCCATTTTGCCATTCGTTGAATAAATTATCCTTCTAACCGCTCTTGCTCAAATTAAATTGATGAGAAAAATCATTACGCTAATCCTATTTTTATTTCCCTTAATATCTTTTTCTCAATATTTAGGCACTGCTTCTGTTACCCAAGGAATGGGAACTGCCATTACAGGCAATCTTTATACATGCAGCGGCGGGAGGGTTGCTGTCCTTGGTACTATTACGGCAACCGACAATTCCGTTTGGACGGTTCCAGCAGATGTCAACTTTACTAATACATCGTTTCCTTTTGCTTCCGACTTATATAACTCATGCAATGGTGCTACTTATGCTAATTCTGCTGCTGCTTTAGCCGCCCTTAATGGCTCAGATATAGTTGATGTTGATCCAAACGGTGAACTCATTACTGCCTATATTTTTGCCGACAATTATTTTGAAATGTATATCAATGGCATTGCAGTAGGTAAAGATAATGTGCCTTACACTCAATTTAATTCCAACATTGTTCGCTTCAGGGTTAACAGGCCGTTTACAATCGCTATGCTTTTAGTCGATTGGGAAGAACATTTGGGACTCGGATCAGAGGTTAATGGTGCCTTTCAGTATCATGATGGTGATGGTGGTATGGTAGCCACTTTTATGGATTCCACGAATTACATCATTGCAATAACAGGAAGCGATTGGAAAGCGCAGACTTTCTATACTTCTCCAATCACCGATTTAACTTGTCCCGTAGAAAATGGCACACAACGACTTTCCTCCAATTGCAGCACAGCAGACAACAATAACGGAACACAATTTTATGGTTTACACTGGAGCAGGCCAACAAACTGGAAAGACACATCGTTTACTCCTTCTTCATGGCCATGGGCAACAACGTATACGAATGCAACCATTGGTGTAAACAATAAACCGTCTTATACAAATTTCACTTCCATATTCGACAATCCTAATCACGATGCACAATTTATTTGGAGTACGAATGTCATTCTGGATAATGAAGTTATCGTATGGTATAAAGTGGAGTCTCCCTTATCAATTGCTGAAAACAATGCTTTAGAAAAAAC
>JAYURB010000270.1:0-3493 GCA_043756425.1 Bacteroidota bacterium | reverse complement strand
TTACGTGCTGACGTAATTACGCCTCCTGAAAGAAAACGACCGGCAGGTAATGTGCCAAAAAAGCTTTCAATTACCCATATTATCTTGCTAAAGTAGCGGAAGAACATAAGTGTGATTTTTTTAATGGCATAGAATGGAATTTTTTCTCCATGTATTCCTGTTAGTGTTACCGCAAAACTTATGAATAAAAAATACTTACTCACCTGTATTTGAAGTCCGCTTTTTTCGATTGCCTGCTCCAGGTCATTTTTATCGAGAGGTACATGAATATCGTAAACAGGTTTGTTAAGTAGTTTTTGTAAGAATCCCGTGAAGCCTGCCAGATTGGGAATAGATGTAATAAGTATTCCTCCCGGTTTTAAAAATTTTGAAAAGCTTTTCAGTGTTGATGCTGTATCGGCAAAATGTTCTACAACACCAAAGGAGCAAACATAATCGAAACAGTTTAACAATTCTTCGGGAGGATTAAAAGCATCGCCTTCTATAATTTTTCCTGTAACACCATCCCTTAGCAATACTTTTTTTGTTTGTTCGCAACCATAAGTTGAATAATCTAATCCGTAAATTTCAAAACCGTATTCTTTTGCAAAATAGCTAAGGAAAACGGAGTTCCCACAGCCGACTTCCAGAAGCTTTTTACCTGAAGTAACTTCTCCACTGAAAATCTCTTTAAATAAATTATCTAATACCTTATTTGGATAGGTATTGATATCATTACGGTTGATGCGAAACGGCTCAGGTAGCTCAGAGACTTTCCAGAAATTAGTCCAATATTCTTCTCCAGCTTTATCAGTATTAGATTTTTGAATGTTCTGTAATGGGTCGATAGTTTTGTTTTCCATTTATTCACTTTTACGGGACGAAAATAGTTATTAAGAATCATTAATTTGTTACCTTTGACGATATATGTGCGGTCTAACCGGTTTCGTCGATTTCAACAAAAAATCTGACTACAATACGCTGCGAATGATGGCTGATTCCATTCGCCACCGGGGACCGGACGATGAAGGTTTTGAAATGATTGATCATTCCGCAGCATTAATCGGTTTTGGTTTTAAAAGACTTTCAATCCTTGATCTTTCTCCTGCCGGACATCAGCCGATGAAAAATCCCGATACAGGTGATTTAATAATTTTTAACGGCGAAATTTATAATTTCAAGGAAATCAGAAAGGAGCTTGAATCACTAGGCTATTCATTTAAAACATCCGGCGATACTGAAGTAATACTTCGTTCATACGAACAATGGGGAACAAAATGTGTTGACAGGTTTATCGGTATGTTTGCTATCGTTCTGCACGATGTAAAAAACAATAAGATTGTCTGTTTCCGCGACAGGGCAGGAGTGAAGCCATTTTTTTATTATTGGGAAAATGGTGTATTTCTTTTTTCTTCTGAACTTAAAGCGTTTCATAAGCATCCAGCTTTTGTGAAGAAGATTGATATCGATGCTTTGGCCCTTTTCTTTCAATACGGCTACATACCTGCTCCACACAGTATTTTTCAAAATACTTTTAAACTCCTTCCCGGCCGTTTTCTTGAAATCAATCTTCAGAAACAAGAAATTTCAATTGAAAAATATTGGGATGTAATTGATGCATACAACGCTCCCCGAATTTCTATTTCTTTCAAGGATGCCTTAAGTGAAACGGAAAAACTTTTAACCTCAGCATTTAATTATAGAATGATTGCCGATGTTCCTGTAGGTGTCTTTCTCAGTGGTGGATACGATAGTTCTTGCGTAACCGCTATTCTGCAAAAATCGAATACTAATAAAATTAAAACGTATACCATCGGTTTCGAGGAAAAAGCCTTTAATGAAGCAGATCATGCAAAATCTGTTGCTTCTTTTTTGGGTACAGATCATCACGAATACTACTGCACTTTTAAAGAAGCCATTGATCTTATTCCTCATTTACCTGAAATCTATGATGAACCATTTGGTGATCAATCTTCCATTCCAACAACGCTGGTCAGTAAAATCGCCCGTCAACATGTAACTGTTGCATTATCGGCAGATGGAGGCGATGAAATTTTTGCAGGCTATCCAAGACATTTGAAAAGCCTGGCTATGATAAACAAACTCAGTCGTTTTCCAAAATCATTATCTCCATTAGTAGGCGCAGTAAATAAATTTAATAGAAGCAATAATCTTGAAAAGCCTAACCGAATTAGTAAATTGCATCGTGCGCTTAAAAGCACTCATGAAGCAGAATTATTTGGCGTTATCAATGAAAGTTTTACTCCTTCGGAAATTAAAAAATTATTAATTCCAAGTCACGGTAAAAAACACACAGGCTTTGATGACGGTGCTCTTTTTAATAATAACAACGACACCTTAAGCAAGGTCCTGGGTACTGAATACAGAACCTACCTAGTCAATGACATTCTGCAGAAAGTAGACCGCGCCACCATGTCTGTAAGTCTGGAAGGAAGAGAACCTTTTCTCGATCATAGAATCATTGAATTTATAGCTCAGCTTCCTTCAGATTACAAAATGAAAGATGGAAAACAGAAAATTCTCCTAAAAGAGTTGGTTCACAAAATTATCCCCGAAAAAATCATGAACCGTCCTAAAATGGGTTTTGGAATACCTATGAATCGATGGTGTAGGAATGAGTTGAAGGATTTGTTTATTGAGACGTTGGGGTATGAAAAAGTTAAGAATGGTGGCTTACTGAATCCTTCAGTAGTAGAACAAATGGGCAAGTCTTATTTATCCGGTGGTCATGAAGATTTCCAAAGGATTTGGTTATTATTTGTTTTTCAACTATGGTTTAACCGTTGGATGAAATAATATATTATGGAATATACTTTCAAGCGACTTTCTTCTGATTCTTATAAAGATCTTGTTTATATATCCAAAAGCGCTTTTAATATTGATCCCGGAATTGAATATTACCGAAAGAAAAATGATACTTCAAGATTTGGTGAGCCTAACCTTGGTTTTATTGCTTACAGTGAAAAAGAAGAACCAGCCGCTTTTTATGGTGTTTATGCTCACCCTGTCATTTTGGATGGAATAACTTATACCGCTGCTCAGTCAGGTGATACAATGACTCATAAAAATCATTCCGGTAAGGGTTTGTTTACTACTCTTGCAAAAATGACCTATGAGCTTGCCAAAGAAAAAGGAATTGATTTTATTTTTGGTTTTCCAAATTATAATTCATACCCCGGCTTTGTGAAAAAATTAAATTGGTTATGCCCGAATAATTTAATTGAGTTTCGCGACAAAGTGTTCACGCTTCCACTTGCCAAGATTTCGAAAAAACTTCCTTTCCTAAATCGGATTTATAAATTATATGTGAATTTCATTTTAGGTTTTTATAAACCAACTAAAGATACTTTTCCCAGTTCAGCATTAGAGAAGAATCTTGGTGGTATTAACAGGATAATAGACTTCATTCATTACAAAAGTTATTCCGGATGTAAGATGATTTCAGTTGGTGGAATTATGTTGTGGGTAAAATTGGATGGCTTTTTTTTTATTG
>JAYURB010000269.1:0-3497 GCA_043756425.1 Bacteroidota bacterium | reverse complement strand
GACAACGGTATTGGAATTGCGAAAGAAAAGCAATCGTTGATTTTTGAGGCTTTTCAACAAGCAGATGGTTCTATTAACAGAAGTTATGGGGGTACAGGTCTTGGGTTATCCATAAGTAAAATGCTCGTGGGAATGCTGGGTGGCGAAATGAGTTTAGAAAGTGAAAAAGGAAAGGGAAGTAAATTTTATTTTCATTTACCGTTAGACTATTTATTTAACGAAGGAAATGACGAGACGGAGATAACAGTAAGCAATACGACACCTACTTCATATGAAAATGTTATTGTGGACTCCGACATTAAAACTTTTGACGATAGAGATACACTTGAGTTTGGTGATAAAATTCTTTTGATTGTTGAAGATGACATAATATTTGCCCACGAAATTCTTGAGAAAGCCCATAATAATAATTTTAAGGGAATTATTGCAAATACTGGGGAACAGGGAATTTCATATGCTTTGAAATACAAGCCTACAGCGATAATTATTGAGGGTCAATTACCGGATGAACAAGGAGGAGCTGTTATTAATGAAATCAAGTCGGATCAATCACTTTCCGGCATTCCTTTGCATGTTTTTGAAACCAAAGATTTAAACAGTCACATAGGACCTTCAACTTTTTTAAGAAAACCACTGGATAAAAAAGATTTGGAAGAAGCTTTTATTGCAATTGAACATTCCACTGAGAATGAAGTAAGCAGAATACTATTAGTTGAAGATGCTGAAATTGATAATGAAATTGTCAGGCATCTTCTTGCTTCCCGATTTATTAATATTGAAATTGTTTCTGCAAAGAATACAGAGGAGGCAGATGCTGCATTAAAACAGTCCGTTTTTGATTTTATTGTTCTCGACCTTGATTTGGGTAATGGTCCGGAAGAAGGTCTGAGTCTTCTTGAAAATTTACGAAAACTGGAAGGCTATTCAAAAGTTCCTGTAGTAATTTTTACGGGACAGGAATTAGACAGCATAATGGAAGAAAGAATAGCCCTTTCTTCAGCAATAATACTAAGTAAAAATAATTCTTCTTTTGATAAATTGATTGAGGAGACGGAGTTGTTTCTTCATAATGTATCGGAAAAAGAGAAATCAAGTTCTTGCATTCCATTTAATTTTAAAGATGTTTTAAGTGGCAAGAAAATTTTAATTATCGATAACGATATGCGGAATATTTATTCGCTTTCAAGATACCTCTCCGCTCAGGAAATGTATGTCGAAGTCGCTACTGACAAGAAGGAGGTATTAGAGCAGCTCGAAAATCACCTTCATTTTGATATTATCCTTTTTGATTTACATATTAATGGAATGGATTCATTGGAGGTGTTAAGCAATTTTCATTCAAAATACAATCAATCACCAATTATAGTTTTGAGTTCAAAGTATAGTATGTCAGAGAGAGAAACGGTTGTTTTAAGAGGAGCGGCTGATTACATTTTAAAACCTATAGATATTAATCAGCTTTACTCATTATTAAGAGTATGGCTATATAAAGAATAAAACATGGACGATATTAATTACAAAAGCTATTGGCGTGTAATAACAGAGTTAACAGGATATGATTTTAGCGGTTATGCTACAGATTCTTTAACAAATAGATTGGAGAATTTTATTTCTTATGAATGTATTGCATCTGCTGATGAGTTAAGAGAAAAGTTGTTCTACGACAAATTTGCACAGGAGGCAATTCTTGGAAAGTTATTGACGGATTATACAGAAATGTTTAGGGATCCTCTTTTTTTCCAATCGTTGCGTCAAAATGTTTTGCCTTTTCTTTCAATGTATTCTAAGATTGCTATTTGGCATGTTGGTTGTTCAACAGGTGAAGAGGTTTTTTCCCTGGCTATTTTATTGGATGAACTGGATTTGCTCGACAGATGCCAAATCTACGCAACTGATGTGAATGAACTAAACATAAAGAAGGCAGCTTCCGGAATATTTAGTTTAGATATGATGAAGAGATCGTCAGCCAGATATTTTCGTTCAGGCGGAAGGTACAATCTTTCAAAATATTATACAGCGTATTACGATCATATTATTTTCAATAAAAGATTAAGAGATTCTATTAAGTTTATTAATCATGATATTGTTAATGAAAAATCTCCGGCGCGTTTCCATTTAATTTTATGCAGAAACGTATTTATATACTTTAGTCTAGCGCTTCAGGACAAAGCGTTAAATACTATGATTAACAGTACGTATAACTATGGTTATTTTGGAGTAGGTTCGAAGGAGTCAATATCAAATATTGAAAATTTGAAATTAACGCAGATAGATCCCGAAAATAGAATTTACCGAAAGATAATGTAGTGTAAGAAAGTAATCGTTTTTGTACCCCCGGCGTTTTTTGCCGGAGCTATATTGCAGGCTAACATACGATTCATGAACACACTTACACACAAAGCACCTGAAACATTAGATCCTGTTTTAGAAGTCGATATAATTAATATTTTAATTGTTGATGACCTTCCTGAAAACCTTCTTTCTCTTGAGAGCATATTGGAACAAGAGGGTCGTAATATTATTAAAGCAAGTTCCGGTAACGAAGCGCTAAAGATTGCCAGAGATACAGAATTAGCTTTAATAATTTTGGATGTACAGATGCCGGAGATGGATGGTTTCGAAGTCGCCCATTTGTTAAGGGATAATCCGGCAACTATGGATATTTCCGTTTTGTTCGTTACGGCATTAAGCTATAACGAAAAGTATACGATAAAGGGATATAAAGAAGGAGCAGTAGATTATCTGCAAAAGCCATTGGATACTAGCATTGTTAAAGCAAAGGTTAATGTATTTGAAAAAATATATCGTCAACGGATGAAGCTTAAGGAATCTAATGACAAATTGTTGGCAACTAATAAGCAGCTGGATGAGTTTGTTTATATTGTATCTCACGATTTAAAAGCACCTTTGAGAGGCTTATCAAGTATATGTAGTTTCCTTGATGAAGAGCTTGGCCAGGATCAGAAAAAAGAAGTTGCTGAATTATTAGTTTTAATAAAAAGACGCACTGCATGGATGCAAGCTTTGATTGATGGTATTTTGCATTATTCCAGATTGGCTAATGCTGTTGGAGAAAAGGAAGAAGTATCTGTTAATGAATTGATAGATAATATAATAGAGATGATCAGCCCCCCGGCTAATTTTCGTTTCGAAATTGCCGATAACATGCCGGTGTTAACTGCTGAAAGAATTAAAATTCATGAAGTATTTCAAAATATAATAAGTAATGCAATTAAGTATAATGATAAAGCTGAAGGAGTAATTAGAGTTAGTCATTTAGTTTTTCCAGATCACTATGAATTTATAATTCAGGATAATGGTTGCGGAATTAAGCCGGAGCACTTTGAAAGAATTTTTGGAATTTTTCAAACACTGGGCTCAAAGGAAAAAAGTGATAGTACCGGTATTGGTTTAACAATTGTAAAAAAGATTGTTGAACAGCAGGGGGGAAAGGTTACGTTGGCTTCTGAATATGGAGTAGGTACAATGTTTCGTTT
>JAYURB010000268.1:0-3499 GCA_043756425.1 Bacteroidota bacterium | reverse complement strand
CACTGTCACACCACGTATCCGAACAGGTTCCGGTTGCATTCGAATCGGTAACCGTCAGACAAACATAATACGTTCCGGGCGAAGTATAATAATGCCATGGATCGACATTGGTTGAATGACTGCCATCGCCAAAACTCCAGTAATAATGCAAGTAATTTGTATGAACCGGTACAAAGCTCACACTATCTGCATTGTGTGTAGAATGATGGAACGTAAACTCAGCATTGCATAATGGTTGTCCCCATAATTGTGAAAAAGAAATGAAGAATGCTAAAGTTAAAACTACAGGTGAAAATAATTTGATGGTAGTTGTTTTCATTTTATTTACATTATGAGGAATAATTCAATTTGCCGATAAAATAAAGGTAGTAAATAAATTTATTAGCCGCTAAAACCTTTGATTTTTGTTTAAAATAGCTAAAAATATGCTCATTCCCTGAAATTAATCTTAATATTCTCTAAAAAAATAATTAAGCTTTTTCTAGGACTGTAGTATCGAAGCTTAGGAATACTCATGAAAAATTTAGAAATCTTTAATAACTTTGCCACACTAACAAAATAAAATCCCAGCCAATCATTATTAAATCTAAAAACAAATAATATATGAAAGTAATAATCTCAACTCTATTAGTATTTATCACATTAAGCTTTAATTCCTTTTCACAATCGCAAATCCAAAATGTCGTATTGATTGAAGAATTTTCAGAAACGGGATGCGGGGCTTGCTTTCAATACGATTCAGCTTTTACGGCTTTAACTTCTGCCAATGCATCTAAAGTAGCTGTTATCAATTACCATTGTTATTACCAACTCGACACTTTCTACACCTACAATCGTTCTTGCGATACAAGATATTCATTCTACAAAATTACAGATGGATATCCGACAGCAATGGTCAATGGAAAAAAAGTTGGAACGAGTAAAAGTGCACATCTGGCTCGTGTGAATCAACAGGCAATTGATAACACCTATAAGGTACCATCCAAATTTAAGTTAGATATTTCAAGCGAAGCTGCAGACAAAAATAATCCACACAATATTTTTATTAAGGTTAAAGCAACTTCTCTGGTTGATTATCCTACCAAAGACCTAAAAGTTTTCGTTGTTGTCACTGAAGATAATATTAATTATCTTGAACGTTATAAAACAAAAGCTGCTAATGGAATAGAGAATTTTAGTCACATCATACGTGCAATGCTTCCTGATACAGGCGCTACTTCCATTGGTGCTCAAAAATCAGGAAAGGTGAATAATATAAAAGTATCTTATGTTAATGATGATAAAGCAGTCGATTATAAACAAGTCCGAATAATTGCTTTTGTGCAGGATATGAATACTAGGGAAGTTTTAGGAACTACTGTTACTACAGAACATCCATTCAAATAAAGAAAAGCCTCCTGATGTTTTCTCAATGATAGGGCGTTAATTTTCATTAAAAGAATTTATAAAGAGAGGGATTTTGAATAACAACTTCAAAATCTCTTTTTCCATTAATGGGTAATTAACCCCTTTTCCCTTTTAATAAACATTACGATCCCTGTAAGAATAAGCAATTCACCGACAGCAAATAAACCCCAGTTAAATTTTTCGGGTATATAAAGAAAAAAACCGGAAGATGCTTCATTGCCGGTTTTCCAGTAGTCAAAGCCATTGGTAATTGAATATTGGACATAATCTTGAATAAAAGAAACTATAACAGTTACAGCACCGGATATTAAGAATACCCATTCCATCGGGCGAATGGAAACAAGAATATTTTTTTCACTAAAATAAATTACTGCTATTGTTAATATAATCATTGTTACTGAAAGTATGCAAGGAGTAATGACTGGCCCCACCCAGGGCAATGGTATTAGAAACAAAAGATCCCAGGTAAATAAAGATTCAGGCCATCCGGTAAAAATTCTTAGGAAAACGTAGTAGAAAATATCCCATACTGCAAAACTGAAAAGAAAAAAAGAAAAACGTTGAGCAGGATTCTTACTGGTAAAAATTCCAACGGAAACAAGCATGACGATAGTTGCAGCCTCTCGCAGGATTTCGACAAGAGTAATGTTTGAAGGAAGAGCGATTAATGGAAATTTAAATCCGGATGGATAGTATAATTCTCTCAAATAAATTACTACAGCAGATTCAAGGAAGCCCATGGCAATACTAAATATGCACACAAGAACTAATGTTTTTCTTAATTGATTCATTCTTTCAATTTAACTTACTGCATAATTTCTTTAATGTCCCTGCTGAGAACCTTGCTGAATTTTTTGCTGCCTTCAGAACTCATATGGCCCCAATCGATAAAATCTCCTGCCTCATTATTAATGTTAGATCTCTTTTCAATATTATAATTTAAGAAAGGAATTTTATATTGTTTAGCAATACTATCAATAACCCAAAGGGTAGGTTTAAAATAATATTCTTCCATCGGTAAACCGTATTCGGGTGTATTCACAAATAGAATCTTTGTGTTGCTACTTTGAAAAGATTTTATTAGGTAAATAAAATCATTAACGAGTGCAGTATCAACAATTATGTTCTGTGGGGGATCAATAACGCCTACTTTATTCGCAGCAAACCAGGGAACATAACCATTATCGTAATCGCTTGTAAAGAAATCTTTATCACCTTTCTCACCCCTAAAAGCGAATTCTAAATCCGAAACACTTTTGTGAATAAAAAAAGGATACCTGTTTTGCAATAAGGTCCGAGTATCGTATGATTTTACATGAAAAATGCTTTTATAAAATGTCACAGAAGGAAAATAAAGAGCATCTTGTTCATACCGCCGCCATAGCCAGTTACCATCAAACATAAACCAGTCAACAGCGAAAATGCAGTATTCAGGGTTAGGGTAATTGGGTTTAAATATATTTTTATACCATTTAATATAGAAACCCGGACCGGCACCACTTAAAGAAAAGTTGTAAAATTTATATTTGTCGGTATTTAAATAGGATGGTCGTATAGCATGCGTACCGTGGGAAGTGCCGATTATTATGCAATTAGCTTTAACTTTCTTATTAATTACTTCATCGTATTGTAAAGAAAAATAAAGCGGTGCATTGTTACATTTTGCCAGTATAAAATTTAACCCAAAGACAATAATGTAAATAATTAAAATAAATAATAGTAATTTGTATACGAAGTGCCTCATAATGCTAGAATTGAAAATAAATAAAAGCCTGGTCTTCAAAAACACCAAAATACCAAATTGTAAAAGTAGTAATTATATAAAAGCTCCATCTTGTAATAGCATTTCGCTTCCTAAGCATAACTAATGGATGTTGATTTTCCCTGCCAATCCATTCAACAATCATAAATAAAATAATTAAAATGGCAATCATACGAGACCGCTGTTCAGGTATTGTAAATAATGATTTTGAGAAAACTATAGAAATGTAATTCATTGCTTGTGTCAGTGATTCAGAACGGAAAAATATCCATGCAAAAACTGTTAAAGAAAAAGTAAATGTAATTTGTATTATTTCCTTAACGGAAGGAA
>JAYURB010000267.1:0-8409 GCA_043756425.1 Bacteroidota bacterium | reverse complement strand
ACCTGGGTGCCGGTGATCATAATTATTATTATACATGGGGCGGCGCAACAGGTGTTTGGAAATCTACCAACGGCGGACAAACATTTACTCAAACTTCTTTAAACAATAAAATCATTGTTGATATGGTCATGGATCCCAACGACCATAATATTATTGTTGCTGTCACCAACGGAGGAATTTATAAAACAATTAATGCCGGAAGTACATGGACATTGAAAACATCTTCACGCGCTTTTGATGACCTCAAACAAAAAACACCAACTTCTCGAACGTTATTTGCTGCAACTACCGATTCTGCCTTTTTCCGTTCTTCTGATTTCGGCGATACCTGGTCACAAATTACATCCGGAATTATTCTTCCCGCCGGTGTTACTAATGGAAATGGCTGCCGTATAGCAGTTACACCTGCAGATACCAATGTTGTTTATCTTGGCATGGTTGCAAATTCCGGTCTCATATATAAATCAATCAATGGCGGTACTTCATTTACAGCCATTAAAACTTCCGTACCACCTTATCTCACTTATTATAATAATGATCCGACGTCGTCCGGACAAGGCGATTATAATTTTGGAATCGGTGTTGACCGTGTTGATGCCAATATTTTATATTTAGTAGCTCACAATGTCTGGAAATCGATGGACGGAGGTGCAAACTGGACACAACTTACCAACTGGTGGGCCAAGGTGCATACAGACATGCACCAAATCACTACAAGTCCCTATAACAATGGACAGCTTTGGAATATGAACGATGGAGGCGTCTGGCTAAGTACGGATGGCGGTAACAACTGGTCCCCAAAGAGCGATGGCATCTATGGCATTGAAATTTATCACGGCAATTGCAGTCCGACCAGAAAGGATATGATTAGCATTGGAACACAGGATAACGGAGAACTTTATTCAACGACTGCCGGCTGGTTTACAAACCGTGGTGGTGACTGGGGTTCCGATTGCGCTTTTGATTACCGCAGCAACAGCTCTACCGTTTATTATTATGAAAACAATAAACGAAGATCTGTTTCCGGCGGAGATCAAACGTACGGACTTCCGGCAGCTGTAACTATACTTCAGGATATCGCTTTTCATAGAAGTAATTCTAATCTTGCATTTGTTGGTGATACTTCAATTTATAGAACAACCAATTTAACTTCTGCAACACCAACATGGACTTCCATCGTTAACCTGAACAAAAAAATTATGGCCATGCATTGCAATTTTGCCGATGCCAATAAACTGTATGCAATTACCAGCGATGGTTTTATTTATGTTTCAACGGATGCTTTGAGCGCAACACCCACCTTTACCTCTTACGCTTTGCCCAATTCAACAAATAACGATGCCCACATTACAACCGTAAACTCTTTGCCGAATACTGTTTATATTACCTGCAATACAAAGGTTTATCGCTCTATAGACAATGGTGCTACCTGGACAAACATTACGTACAATCTGCCATCGGTAAACCATGTACAGATAATTGCAGATGAATATTTTTCAACGAATGAACTGGTTTTTGTCGCCAGCAACAATACTGTTTATTATAAATTGGCCAATGCTTTAAGCTGGACGATTTATAATTTAAATCTGCCTTCAAGAACATCAATTGTAAATATGTCTATCTTTAACGATGGCACTTCCAATAGTGCATTACGAGTTGCAACCTATGGAAGGGGAATGTGGGAAACCTCCATTTCAAATCTCAGAACTGTTAATGCAAACTTTGCCGCTACCGATACAAATCCATGTCCGGGAGCTACTGTGCAGTTTTCAGACTTATCAACCGGTAATATCGTTTCCCGATCCTGGGTATTCACCGGTGGCACTCCGGCTACATCCGGTTCTATCAATCCAACTGTTATCTATCCTTCTGCAGGCGCTTACAATGTTACATTAACTGTTTCCGACGGTGTTTCGACGAGTTCAATTACTAAAACCAATTACATTAATATTCAGGCAGGAAATCTTCCATTGGCTGAAAGTTTTGAAGGTGTTACAGATCCACCGGCCGGATGGAAAAATCAGGATAATGGTACCGGCGGTTATGCCTGGGCTAAAACGGCCGATGCCGGTGGTTTTGGCACATCAGCAAATAGTATGATGTTCAATAATTACAGCTGGAATGTGCCGGGAGAAAAAGATGAACTCATTACCCCACGACTTGAATTCACCGGATACAATAACATTACACTTACTTTTGATGTTGCCTATCAGGTTTATCCCGGATATGTTGATTCTTTGCTGGTACTTATTTCTACTGATTGCGGCAACACATTTTCGCCAATTTATGCAAATGGAGGTGCTACTTTGTCAACTGCCGGAAGTGCCAGTAGCATTTTTATTCCAACAGCATCACAATGGCGAACTGAAGCCATCAATCTTACAGCTTATGCCGGACAGGATAATGTTGTTATTGCATTTCAAAATGTAAACGGATATGGGAACAAACTATATCTGGACAATATTAACATAAATGCTACAGTCAGCGCAAGTGCCGGAACCGATAAAAATATCTGCTCAGGAAATACAGTTGCAATTGGAATGAGTTCCGTCAGTGGAATAAATCATTCATGGTCGCCTTCTACAGGATTAAGTTCGTCATCAGTAAGTAATCCAAATGCTTCTCCGACCACTACTACAACGTATATCCTAACTGCTTCACAGGCGAATTCAGGGATATCCAGCAAGGATACAGTAATTGTTTATGTGTCTCCCAATATTGTCACTAGTGTTTCCATAGCAGCCAGTCCGGCCGGTGGTATCTGTGCAGGAACCAATGTAACATTTAATGGAACAGCTTTGAATGGCGGCAGCCCTTCCTATCAATGGAAAAAAAATGGAATCAATGTTGGTACCAATAGCGCTACCTATTCAAGCAACACCCTTGCTCAATCCGATCAGATCGTTTGTGTAGTAACTGGCAATGCTGTATGTTCCTCCGGAAGTCCGGCAACATCAAATACAATTACCATGACTGTAACACCAAGTGTTACGCCGAGTGTTTCCATACTGGCAAATCCGGCCGGCTCAATTTGTTCAGGTACTTCTGTAACTTTTACTGCTTCCCCTGTAAATGGCGGGACTCCTCCATCATATATATGGAAAAAGAACGGAGTAACAGTAGGTACGAACAGTTCTACTTATACTGACAATGCTTTGCTTAACGCTACGCAGATTTATTGCATTTTAAATAGTAATGCTTCCTGTGCAACTACTACTTCAGCCAATTCGAATACAATTACAATGTCTGTTAATCCCAATGTTACAGCTAGCGTTACAATATCTGCCAGTCCTTCAGGTTCTATATGTCAGGGCACAAATGTTACATTTACAGCAACAGCGATAAACGGAGGCTCAACTGTTTATCAATGGAAGAAAAACGGAGTGAATGTCGGAACAAACAGTGCAACATTTTCTGATAATACTCTTGTTAATTCAGACCAGATTTTTTGCGAGATAACAAGCACAGCTAATTGTGTTTCCGGAAGTCCTGCTACTTCAAATGTAATAATAGCAGCAGTAAACCCATCTGTTACTGCCGGAGTAACAATTGCAGCCAGTCCATCAGGACCTATCTGTCAGGGAACCAATGTAACTTTTACGACTACTCCAGTAAACGGAGGAACACCCGTATATCAATGGAAGAAAAATGGCATTAATGTCGGAACAAATAGTCCGGCTTATTCGAATAGTGCACTTGTCAATTCCGATCAGATAACATGCACCATGACCAGCAATGCAGCGTGTGTTACGGGAAGCCCTGCACTCTCAAATACTGTTGTAATGACTGTGAACTCAAACGTTTCAGCAGGGGTAAGTATTGTTGCCAGTCCGGCCGGTGGTATTTGTCAGGGAACCAATGTAACTTTCACGGCAACTCCCGTTAATGGAGGAACACCAACTTATCAATGGAAGAAAAACGGCATTAACGTTGGAACAAACAGTGCAGTATATTCAAATAATGCGCTTGTTGCTT
Organism: Bacteroidota bacterium; assembly: GCA_043756425.1. Lineage (GTDB taxonomy): Bacteria > Bacteroidota > Bacteroidia > AKYH767-A > 2013-40CM-41-45 > JADKIH01. The sequence continues at coordinate 4,434 of JAYURB010000267.1, read as the reverse complement.
CTGATCAAATTATTTGCCAGATTACAAGCAATGCTTCCTGTGTATCCGGAAGTCCTGCAACATCGAATACAATAACGATGACTGTTAGTCCGAATGTAACACCGGCAGTCAGCATATCTGCAAACCCCGCCGGATCCATTTGTCAGGGAACGAATGTTACATTTACTGCAATACCTGTAAATGGTGGCACTCCCTCCTATCATTGGAAGAAAAACGGAGTAGCTGTAGGAACGAACAGCCCAACGTATTCAGATAATTCATTGCTAAACGGCACACAGATTTCCTGCACAATGGGCAGCAATGCTTCCTGTGCAACATCGACTTCGGTAACATCAAATATTTTGACAATGAATGTTAGTCCAACGGTAATTGCAGGAGTTAGCATATCTTCCAATCCAAACGGGCCAATCTGTGAAGGCACCTCAGTTCTATTTACCGCAACACCTGTTAATGGTGGTACTCCCACGTATCAATGGAAGAAGAACGGAATTAATACAGGCAGCAACAACAATACATATTCTGACAATTCGCTCATCAGTTCCGACCAAATAAACTGTGTAATGACAAGTTCAGCATCGTGCGTTTCGGGAAGCCCTGCAACTTCGAATACACTAACGTTGACTGTTAATCCAAATGTACAGCCGGGAGTAATTATTTCGGTAACAGAAGATACTATTTGTAGCGGAACAAATACAACATTTACAGCGCTTTCTGTCAATGGCGGCAGTTCACCCTCTTACCAGTGGAAAAATGGATTAACCAATATCGGAACAAACAGTGATACCTATTCAACCTCTGCATTAACCAATGGAAATATTATTTCCTGTGTAATGACTTCCAATGAAGTTTGTCTTTCAGGCAACCCTGTTGTTTCGAATGCAATTATTGAAACAGTAATCGATCCACCTGTTCTTTCAACATTTTCACCATCAAGTGGTGCAGCAGGTACAACAGTTGTGATAACCGGAACAAATTTCTTTTTTGTAACATCTGTTCTCTTTAATGGAAATTCGGCATCGTTTATTGTAAATTCACCTACACAAATAACAGCAACAGTACCTGCAAGTGCAACCTCAGGAATCGTTTCACTACATACCACCTGTGGAGTCGACTCAAGCAGTACCTCCTTTACTGTGCCCGGTGGAACAGCAACAATCAATATGCATGTGCTTATTGAAGGATATTACATAGGTGCCGGTTTAATGAATGGCGCTTTAAGTCCGACACTCAGCGATACCATAACACTTGAATTGCATCAGTCGGCATCACCCCATTCACTTATTCTCTCTGTTAAAGAGGTAGCAGATATCTCCGGCTTCTGTAACTTTAATATTCCGGGAATTTATTCAGGAAGTCAATATTATCTTGTGGTAAAACAAAGAAATTCACTGGAGACATGGAGCGCCTTACCAGTCTTTATCTATAGCGGCACAACAGTTTATGACTTTACAACTGCTTCAACTAAAGCATTCGGAAATAATATGAAAGATTTGACAGATGGAAAATGGGCCATGTTTAGCGGCGATATTTCAGATGCCAATTTAGGCAGAGGTTTTCAGGATGGAGTTATTGAATCTCAAGACTATAGTGATTTAGAGAGTGCATTAGCAATCACTTTAACGGGTTATATTCCTGATGACATTACAGGTGATGGCGTCGTTGAATCAAGCGACTATTCCATTATTGAAGGGAATGTTTATTTTACACTCGTTATGATGAGGCCCTGATAGTTTTAATTTAGTTATTTCTAAGAATTTTTAAAAAAATTGCTATACAAAATTGTCGCACCTCTAGTTTCAGCTCTACTATTGCCTATAATATCTTCGGCTAAATACCCTAAATCCGTTTTCAGGATTTCCCTTAAAAAATGTATCACTTACTATTTCTGCATCTGTATAACCACTTGAATACTTATTCTTTTTATTCACTTTAATCATTAAAAAATTTAAAGAGTGAGAAACTGTGCAGCCTGTGTGAGCGAGGATTAATTGAAGCCTTCCAGATTGATAACAATATCAACCCAATAATAACTACGAGGATGAGGTAGGTCATAGGACGTATGTTAATTATTAATTCACGAAATTATGTGTAAAAGAAATCTTTTTGGAGGAAATCAAAAAGCCTGCAAACTTTTAAAAATAGTTTATAGGCTTTTTGATTATTCAAGAATTTTGAACTCTATTGGACAACCACAAAACTTTTTTCATCCATAATTTTACCATTTACTATGAGACGAAGATAATAGCTACCTGTTCCCATACCAGATAAATCAAGCGAAGCATTTGTCAATGTAGGATCGATTAGATAATTGTTGCTAGAGGAACTATTAAATGGACATACTGAAAAATACACTGTCGCTGCTCCCTTTATATAATATTCCACAGATATGTTCGTACTTGCTGGATTCGGACTGATTGCTTTAATTTGATAGTCTTTTACGTGAACGATAACTTCATCGTAACTTGTAAAACCGTCGTTTTTAGCAATCACTTGTAGTTTATATTTTGTTGTAATATCTGGATCAACTGTAAAGCTCTCTCCGGAATATATTAAATTTCCTGCTTCATCATACCAATTATAGTAAGCATCTTCATTTATTGTGTTGGCATTTAACGCAATAATCTCATCGGAAGTTATAGTTTTCTCGCCACCACCATCGGCTGTAAATAAATAACGTAATGGTTTTTCGATTCGATAAGTTTCACCTCCAATTATTTTATGATTGCTTTTTCTACGTTGCATTAAATGATAGTCAAATTCTGGAGTTGCATCCACTTTTTCGGATACAAAATTAAAGCTCAAAGACATAAGCGTAATTTCATGACTGAGGTAATGTAAATTATCTAAATAGGCAGGAGTACCAGTAATCATAACTTGCCTACAATCCTCCCTATCTATTCTTAAATTACTAGAAACAAATCCACCATCAGACCATTTATTCCATGTTGATTCATCTAATGTCGCTCTAATTTCAGCTTGCTCAAAAATTGGAAGGCCCTGATTCTGTTGATCAACTACAAATTCTATTCGATAATCTTCATTATCCTCCAGTGGATTACTAATCGCAACTACGCCACTCTGCCTTCTTTCATTTGAATAGCAATCTTCATTGTGCACAATCCCAGGGATATCATTTACAATAGAGATATTTTTCCATGCCCAATTGTTACTTCCATTTACGTCATTCCAAACTAAAGGATCATTCCAAGTATCCGGATCCATTGGATCATCAACTCTAGCCATAAAACAGAAATGTTTATAATCTCCTGATGGAAAACAACTATAAAAATCATCTGGGTTTGGAACGGAGTTCCATGGGACTTGCACATAAAGACTACTGTTTTTAGGAATACTTGGTAAATTTATCTGTCCAACAAGACCACCTATATGTGGATTTGTCGGAAGTCCTAATTGATTACTACAACTTAATTGTGTACTTGTATTTGACCAATCTTGTGGCCACAACATAGCTGTTGAAGCTTTAGTCCAATTAACCGTAAGTGTTCCTCCTCCAGGGTAATCGTTACAACTCCTATTTACTACACCAACATAGATAAATCTAGTTACACCGGCTTGAAATTCGATAGTCTGTGCCGGACCAAGTGTTGGAGTGTTTCTGGGTATAATTGATGGGCTAAGCCACATGGGCCCTTGATATGGATTGGGCTCCATTCCAACATCATTTGGATTTGTATTATCCTTTATCATTAAATCAACAAGAGCTGTATTTTTTCGTGTAAAAAAATTATCATAAAACTCAAAATCTATTTGATCTGGCAATAAAAACCATTTAATAAATTGAGCACCATAACCGAAAAACGTAGATGTAGTTGGAATATCGTGTGAAGGTGCTAACACAGGATGATTTCCAGAAATATCGATTGCTCCAATTGTTGTTGGTGTTCCTGCAAACAAATAACCATTATATCCCATTTCAATTTGTGAAAGTCCGTACACACTAGATCCAGGAATTGGATAAGGAGTAGATGGATTACTTGGGTCAATTTCAAACAGTCCATCTGACCCAGCGCCAACTAAAAGTCTATCGCTTGAAGAATGTGTATAAAATTCAACGCCTCTTACGCCTTCGGAATTATCAGTACCTACGTCAAATGACAATAAATTACCAGAAACTATACTAAATAAATAATATCTATGGTTGGCCCAATGACCATGATAATTATTACATGCAAAAGCTAACAAAGTTTCATCAGGATTAATATCTACTTCCATAGTATTGAAATCTTCATCGGTTTTTGAACAAATGATAGTTGGCGTAGAAAAACTATTTCCTGGACCAATAGTTATTTTCCAAATATTTTGTTGTAGACCGAAGTTAATCTGGGCATTTCCACCCACAACATACAAATTTCTAATAGAACCATGGACCAAACCAACTGCAATTCCTACCCATTCGGACCATTGCATGGATAA
>JAYURB010000266.1:0-8421 GCA_043756425.1 Bacteroidota bacterium | reverse complement strand
GTTCTCTTTCTTCTTGCAATTGATCTTTACGTCTTCCAGGGAGTTAAATTTTTAATCCAGCAAAAATCGATTCTTTCTCAAAGAGTAATTCATAGTATTTATTGGAGCGTATCTATTATTTGCCTTTCTGTGATTGTTTTTGCACAATACAACGACTGGCATTTTTGGCCCAAGGCATTGCGTACATATCTTTTCGCTGTTATTGTAATTATTTATTTATCCAAATTACTCATTGCTGTTTTTCTTTTGCTGGATGATGTGGTCAGGTTATTTCGTTTGGCTTTTGCGGGATTAGCAACACTATTTTCAAGTAAAGAAGCGACTAGTGAAACTTTTAGAATTTCACGACTTAATTTTCTGGTAAAAACAGGATTTATAGTTGGATCAATTCCTTTTTTTTCCATGTTGTATGGAATGGTCAATGGTGCTTATAATTTCAGAGTAAGAAATCTCTCCATAAAATTTCCAAACCTTCCCGATGCTTTTCATGGTTTAAAAATTGTTCAGCTTTCAGATCTTCATACAGGCAGCTTTATGGGTACTACTCATATTTCAAGAGCTATAGATATGGTACTCGAACAGAAACCCGATATTATATTTTTTACCGGCGACCTGGTGAACGACCTACATACAGAAGCTCTGGAATTCAAGGAAGTTTTATCCCGACTGAAAGCCCCCATGGGTACGTATTCAATTTTAGGCAATCACGACTACGGTGATTACTTTAAATGGCCCGATGAGAATGCAAAGCAGGAAAATCTTCGTTTGTTAAAATCCTTTCATGGCGAAGTAGGGTGGAAGCTTATGTTGAACGAACATCTCTATCTTGAGAAAGATAATCAGAAGATTGGTTTAATAGGTGTAGAAAACTATAGCGGTCACAGAAATTTTTCTCGATACGGCAGCATGGAAAAGGCGACGACTGCTTATGAGATTCAACCCCTTAATATTCTATTATCTCACGATCCTTCGCATTGGGATGCTGAAATCAAGGATAAGTATAAATATGTCGATTTAACTTTATCGGGACATACACATGGATTTCAATTTGGAATTGATATACCGGGATTTAAATGGAGCCCTGTACAATATATGTACAAACAATGGGCTGATTTATATTCAGACCGGAATCAGTACCTATATGTAAACCGTGGTATTGGATTCTTAGGGTATCCCGGCAGAGTGGGAATCCTTCCTGAAATTACAGTTCTTGAATTACACAAAGGATAGTATGCTTTCCAAAAAACAGATTCAGTTAATTACATCGTTGCGCTTGAAAAAATTCAGGAAGTCGGAAAATTTTTTTGTTGTTGAAGGCGCAAAGATGGTTTCTGAATTGTTGGCTTCTGATTGGAAGGTGCAGGTTGTTTATGGAACAGAAGAGTATTTTCAGACATTCAAAAGCAGAAAACTTACGCGTGAAGTTGAAACGGTAACTGTTACGGAAGATGAATTGCTTAAAATTAGTTCTCTTACCACGCCTCAACAAACCCTTGCTATCGTTGAAATTCCTAAGCCAAATCTCGAATACAATTTCACTTCCGGTCTGTTTCTATTGCTGGATGAAATAAATGATCCGGGAAACCTGGGGACCATCATTCGCATTGCTGAGTGGTTTGGAATTAATGAAATCATTTGTTCAGAGAATACAGTCGATTGCTATAATTCAAAAGTCGTACAAGCTTCCATGGGTTCTCTTTTCAGAACAAAAATCAGCTATAACGATTTGACATCACTTTTAAGGAAAAATGCCGGGGATAAAAGGCTTCCTGTTTATGGTACATTGCTGGATGGAAAAAGCATTTATAATGAAAAACTTACCGGGCATGGTTTTATTCTAATTGGAAGCGAATCGACTGGTATTGATTCAAAGAATTTTGAATTTATTAGTAATCCCATTACAATTCCATCTTTCCCGGGTTCAAAAGCAGAATCTTTAAACGCTGCAGTTGCAGCGGGTATTGTATGTGCCGAATTCCGCCGCCGGTAATTAGACGCAAAATTTCACAATCAAAGGGTTTTTTTTGGAAAAAATTTCAAAAAATAGTAATCATAACTTTAAAGAATAATTATTTTTGAATTAGGATTATTTTAAAAAATTGTTTTACTTTATACTTTCAGAGGGGATTTACGAAAAAGGTAGGGCGCAAATGTGCTTTGCCTTTTTCCTTTTTAAATATGTTCTCTTAGCTCCGGGAAGATCTTCGCTTTTACCTCAAGGTGATAATCACATATTCACCTGCTGTTTCCGTAAATAGTTTTTTCATAGGTTCTTCAGCAGGCCCCTTGATGACTTTCCCTTCATTGTTGAATTTGCTTCCATGTAGATTACAATAGTATCCTTTTCCTGTCCACGACAACTGATTATCTGCATGGGTGCAACGCATTAGCATTGAAGTATACTTATCTCCGTTTGAATCTTTCCGCAAGGCTATATCAAACTCCAAAGCATCAGAACGTATGATTTGAAAATCTGTATTCGTAAAAAGAGAGGTTGGTACTTTTATTTTGTTTTGTGAAACTACTGTTTTATAAACGTTTGAAGAAACACAGGAGTCAAGTGATGTAATTGCCATACCTGCACCAATTGCCAGGCAAAGGGAACAGGTTGTTTTAATAAATTCTCTTCGCTCCATAATTGCTAGAAGCTAAAGCCCACACCAAGATTTAGAAAAGTATTATCCACTTTATATGTTTCATTAGGATTAATAACCAGATTCGGATTTTGTTTACCCGTGTGTTTCATACGAAGATCAGCTTTTATAGCAACATTTTTAGATGGAAGGTACGATATTCCTGTTATAATATGCTGTTGGTCTAATGTGCCATCTATAAGTCCATTGGAGGGAATTGTTGCATTCATATCCAGTTTTTCGAAGCGGACAAAAATATGAAATTCTTCTAATTTTAATTTTTCGGATTTTTCAAAAAGATTGTAGGCTATTTCTCCGTAGAAGCCATAGGCAACTTCAGGTGTATTATTACTATAAACTTTGTTTATTTCATTTGCATCTGCTATGTTAATTATTGTTCCCAGCAACCGTCCGCTGAAACCGTTCGATTCAAATTGAACATTTGCTTCACCAAGCATTACAGGTATGGCAAAGGGCCCTGATTCCAGTTTTAAAGAACTGGCTTCATCGGGAGAAAGTCCAACGGTTCCGCCATAATATCCGCTGACCTGAAACTTAAAATTATTTTTATTGTATTGCACGGCAGCTGTTGCAGCAAGATTGTTTGCTGAAGCGTCTCTTCCTTCAAAACGGCCACCACGAATAACTGTTCCATGTTCAAAAGCAGAAGAATTAAGTCCATTCATTATTCCTACAGAATAAGAAAGTGGAAAGCTGTTAAGATTTCCATATAATCCTATTCCCAGTTCTCTCCAGGTAGAAGGAATTATATATCTTTCAACCATTGTTCTATCATTTCCATTGTAAGTGTTTGGCAGGTGATTCTCATTGAGTATTCCGATTCTCGGTATAAACAATCCTGTAACCAGATAATGATTCTTATTCAAATTGAATTTCAAGAAGCACTGTTCTAAAGCAACCTCACCACCTTCTTCGCCACCGGAAACTTTTGCATCTTCGATTTCTATTTCACTGAAAAATGAAATCTGCTTATTAAATTTATGTCCGACAAAAAGTACAAAGCGATCGAGGTTCATGGTGGAAGTTTCTTCATTAAAATCTCTTCTATAAGCGGCATTTCCATAACCGCCAATGGTGGTTCCTTTTAATAGAGATGAATTTGATTGCAGAGAATCTTCTGCAGTTGTTGAATTTTGTGCCTGTGTGTGTATAGAAACGAAAAGAAGTATTGGGAGAATTTTAAGAGAAATTTTTTTCATGGGTTAATTTGATTTTTATTATTGGTGCAAATATAGTTATTTAGAATCATTCTAAATAAGGATTTCTCGAATTTTAAAGATTAAATTAAGTAGTTGTATATGAGAATTTTAATTTAGTGCTTTTTAGATTTATACTTTCCTATTTATACTTTTAAATAAATCCTGCCAATAACCTAAAAGGTCCTCTGGATGACGCTTTAACTTTGCTGCACCGTGCTGAGATCATGCCGCCGAAGGCGGCATGATCTCAGCACAAAAAAAAATTTCTATCGTCATCCAGAGGACCTTTTAGGAAACTGGCAGTAATCGTAAAAGGAGTAACTATTTTTCAGTTTATAAATTCTCTAAAAATAATTCTAAAATTTTATGTCCTTAATACTTCTATATCAATCCTGCCAATAACCTAAAAGGTCCTCTGGATGACGATTTAACTTTGAGGAATTGTGTCTAGATCAGGATGTCGTAGGCGTTATGATCAAGACAAAAAATAAAATTTGTCAAGTCATTGGAGGACCTTTTAAGTTACTATACTCCGAACAGGAAGGTTTTGTGAATTTTTTGAATGAATGGCAATAAATTAGATTAGAATTGTATTTACATTTTAAACTGCTTCGTGAATGTAAGCCCTTCGGCTGCCTCAGGGAACTATATTTAAATTTGATCCCCGGTCTCTGAGGCAGCCGAAGGGCGGTTCCTGAGTCGTAGGATCGTTAACCAGATTCGAAATTTATTTATTCAAATCAACGATTTAAAATTCAGAAGAAAACAACTATTTTTTTTTAAAATAATATTTCTACCCTTTAACCAATACTCCCGCCTTCTCCGCACATCTTTCCCCATCCATAGCAGCGGAAATAATTCCACCTGCATAACCGGCTCCTTCTCCACAAGGAAACAAACCAACTATTTGAGGATGTTGCAATGTATCTTTGTCGCGTGGAATGCGCACGGGAGAAGAAGTTCGTGATTCGACAGCAACGAGTAAAGCATCGTTCGTATAATACGTTTTCATTTTTTTTCCGAAGGCAATAAAAGCTTCCTTTAAAGCAACACTTATTTCCGGGGGAAGCAAATGATGAAGATCATAGGAAGTAACTCCCGGTATATATGAACATGGCGGTAGATCAGACGATAATTTTCCTTTTACAAAATCTATCATTCGCTGGGCAGGTGCTTTTAGATTTCCTTCTCCCGCTATGTATGCTTTTTGCTCTGCTTCCTGCTGGTATTTCAGGGCTGCCAACGGACCTGCATTTTCGAATTTTTTATAATCTGTTTCATTAACAGAAACCACCATGCCTGAATTGGCAAATGGATTGTTTCTTTTCGACGGCGACCAGCCATTAACTACAATTTCTTTTGGGCCCGTTGCAGCAGGAGCAATTATTCCTCCCGGACACATACAAAATGAATAGACGCCTCTCTCTTTGTATTGATGGGTTAGCGAGTAGGAGGCAGGGGGTAAAAATTCGCTTCTGCTTTCGCAATGGTATTGTGTTTGGTCGATTAAGATTTGTGGATGTTCGATTCTGACTCCGAGTGCAAATGGTTTGGCTTCAATAGAAATTTTTTCTTTATCGAACAATTCATAGATGTCTCTTGCTGAATGACCCGTTGCCAGTATTATTGCATCAGCGCGGAATTCTTTTTCTTCTCCGGTTAAGACATCCTCTGTTTGAATTCCTTTGAAATGATTTTGTTCTACTAATAGATTTTTCAGTCTGGTATTAAAATGTATTTCACCACCCGCATTGAGAATAGTATTGCGAATTGCTTCAACAATCTGCGGAAGCTTGTTTGTGCCTATGTGTGGATGAGCGTCAATGCGAATGTTTTCATCGGCACCATGAAGAATAAAAATCTCCAGAATTCTTTCAAGGTCACCACGCTTGGTTGATCGCGTGTATAATTTTCCGTCACTGTAAGTACCTGCGCCGCCTTCGCCGAAGCAATAATTGGAATCAGGATTAATAATTCCCTGTTTGTTTATTGCTGCCAGATCACGGCGACGTTGTTGAACATTTTTACCGCGTTCAATGATTATTGGTTTTCGTCCCAATTCAATAAGTCGCAAAGCAGCAAACATTCCTGCCGGACCAAATCCCGTAATGAGTACAGGAGGTGAATTGACAATTTCTTTATTAAATGAAAACTGACTTCCCGGTTTCCGTGAAACCGGCGCCTCTTCATCGACAAAAACATCAATGATCATACGAATTTTAACCTGTTTAGACCTGCCGTCAATAGAGCGTTTAACTATTCGCAGCGCTTTTATCCTGGACTGTTTAATACTCAGTCCCTGAGCGGCAAGCTGCAACTGTCGGCTTTGATCTGCTGCCTCTTCGGGGAGAAGGACTAGCTCGACTTGCTTGTGCATGTTTGAGATTTATTTTTTTAGAAATATATTTTGAAAGGTAAATAATAGTTTTTTATTAGAAATGTTTTAATTAAATAGTATTGGTTTCTCAATACTATACCGGAGAATTTTCTGGTATTAAATACTAAGCTACCTTGCAAATTCGACAAAACAAGATATTTGGTGCAAAAGGAAGCAAAAGATGACAAAAGTGCACACCTAAAGGCGAATGTAAGAATACTTCTCCTCCTCTTAAAACATAAAAATTATTCACTCAAACCGATTTCTAATCCCCAAAATCAATTTTATTCTGAAAATTACACTTACTTATTTTTTGTTTTTTTAAAAAATTGCATAATAATCGTTAAAAATTATTATCCTTGTTATATAAAACTGTATTTGAAAGACTATTCAACTAAATAGCATTGTACTAATATTATAAAAGAATTTACAAATTTATACCTACAAAAAAATGAAAATACTGTTTACTATTTCTGCTTTTTTAATACTTTTTGTTGCGTTTACGGTAAAAGCACAACTTGTTACGATCACTGAAACACATCAATTACCTGTTATTGGTGATAGCATACATTACGTTGATGCGAATACTTTTGGTTTTGATCCTGTTGGTGTAGGCCTTGTAACTTCAAAGATCTGGGATGAATCTGCTTTATTAAATGCAGGCACAATAAAAGATTTCTACTACATAGACCCGACTACAATTCCTATCGCCTTAGGAAGAGATTCGTTTCCTACAGCATCAATTGCGCGTGGAGAAAGTGGCGCAATTGGTTATTTTTATTATCAAAATACAGCCAACGATATTAATCGACTTGGTTGGTATTTAGATACTACTAATTTCGGAATTTATAAAAATGGAACTATTGCAAGAGAATTCCATTTTCCGATTACTGCCGGGCAAAATTTTACTTCAATATATAATGGAGATTATGCTCCATTTAATTTAGGTGAAGATTCTAGTAAAATCACAAGTGGTTCTACTTCTATCAACGCTGATATGCAAGGACAATTAATTTTACCTAATGGTTCATATAACAATGTTTTAAGATTGCATGTTTTAGAAAACTTTCATGTTCAAGCTTTATACCTAGGCACTCCAATTATTGATTACTTAATATCCGACGATTATTATTATTGGCTGGTTGACACAATTTCACAACCTATTCTAATTTATGGTACTACAAGCAGTAATGGGACAATACAGTCAACGGTTCTAAGGTATCAATCTATTGTATCAACTGGAATACCATCTACGGAAAATGGCAATTTAAAGATTTACCCAAATCCGTCAAACGGGAAATTTACTATTGATAATAACAATTTACTATTTAAAGATTATAAGTTGGAAATTTGCAACTTGCTCGGAAAAAAAATTCAATACTTTATAATGAAGGATCAAAAATCAACAGAAATGGATATTTCCGGTTACCCCAAAGGAGTTTATTTTGTAACGATACATTCTGATGCTAATATGCGAACTGAAAGGATTGTGATACAATAGAAAAATCAATACATCTGAATTTATTTTTACGCAGGAATTTTCGCTTTTTAAATAATAAGTCTTTCAAAATGAAACCAGGTAGTTTGACAAGAAAATCATTTTTTTTATTTTTAATTCCATTTCTACCTTTTATCTTTTGCAACGCTCAAAATGCAAAGATTGACAGTTTGTTAAAAGTTTTAAAATCAGAGGATGAAGGCATAACTAAGATTAATACTCTTAATTCACTAGCTTATGAATTCAGAAGCAATAGTCCGGATTCAGCAATTTATTTTGCCAATGAAGCACTTGCTTTAGCAACAAAACTAAATTTTAAAATCGGAATCGCTGATTCATATTTGTGGATGGGTGGTGCAAAAATAAATATTGCTAAATTCGATGAAGCAATGAATCACCTCGAAGAAGCAATAAAATTATATGACAAACTATTACTAGTTGTTGCGGAAAATGATAAAACTTCTGATAAAACTATAATTCTTAAACATAAGGCAAGTGCATTCCACAATCTTGGTATTATCTATGATATCCGGAGTAATTTTCCTGAAGCATTGAAGAATGATTCTATTTCGTTAAAAATCAGGGAGGAAATCGGAGATAAGATAGGGATATCAGATTCTTACAACGGTATCGGCATTGTTTATGGTGACCAGGGTAATTTTCCTGAAGCATTAAAATATCATTTCTCTGCCT
>JAYURB010000265.1:0-3512 GCA_043756425.1 Bacteroidota bacterium | reverse complement strand
ACCACTAATTTCTTTGGGTCCAATAATCTATTTGTCTTTGCAAAATTGAATAACTTAAATGGAATAGTAAATAACTCGCCGACTTTTGGAAATAGCCCAGTACCGTTTGCCTGCGTGGGTCAGACAATTAATTTCAATCACGCTGCTTATGATGCAGAAGGGGATTCACTGGCATATGAAATTATTACTCCAAGGACAGGGCCTTTGTTGGCTGACACAGTTGTTTTTACTGCACCATATACTGCTACACAACCGGTATTGTCTAATCCTCCAATGACATTCGATGCGGCTACCGGGGCATTCAGCATGAAGCCTACACAAACAGATGTTACAATACTTGCCATTTTAGTAAATGAATATAGAGGTGGATTACTAATTGGTCAGGTAGAAAGAGATATTCAAATAACTGTGCTTAACTGTAATAATGCTTTACCGATAATTACAGGATTTAATTATTCACTCAATCACAATTTTTACGCATGTGCGAACCTGCAAAGTTGTTTTTACATAACTGCAGTAGATGCGGATACAACGAATTCAACACAGTTGTCCTGGGATAATTCTATTCCCGGAATGACTATTACAAACTCCGGAGGTGCACGGGATACTGCTTTCTTCTGCTGGACTCCTTCCATCTCAGACACTATAGGTAGTCCGTATTATTTCACGGTGACGACAAAAGATGACAACTGTCCTTATTTTGGTGTAGTAACAAGTACTTATTCTTTAATTGTGTATACTTCGGCAATTTGTAGTCCAACAATAATTAACTCATTTCCTGAGAATCTCATTGACATTAAAGTTTTTCCACAGCCTGCTTTAGATAATCTTAATGTAGATTTAGGAAGCAATGTTTTTTCAAACAAAGGATATTCACTTCGAATCAATGACCTGTTAGGAAGAATCGTTTTCCAAGCCAATGTAAGGGAGCAGTCGTTTTCTATCGATGTACACGCTATGAAAGGTGTTTATACTCTTTCTATAGTTGACCTAGCAGGGAAGGCTTTCTCAAGGAGGAAAGTAATTATCCTTTGAATTTTCTAAATGCAAAAGTATTGGCTATTTCAGCTAATAAATTTTAGCTTTGCGAAATAAAGCTCTAAAAAATGAATAAAGTATTTACACTGGGACAGTTCATCATTGAGCGTCAGTCGGACTTTCCTTATGCCAAAGGGGAATTATCGCGTTTGTTAAGGGATATTGGTATTGCGGCCAAGATCGTTAACAGAGAAGTAAATAAGGCCGGTTTGGCTGATATTCTCGGAGAATTCGGTACCACTAACATTCAGGGTGAAGTTGTAAAAAAACTTGATGTATTTGCCAATGAGCAGTTTATAGCCGCTTTGAGTGCAGGTGGTGAAACCTGTGCAGTGGCTTCTGAAGAGAATGACGGGCTGGTGCACATAAACAGTACGGTTTCTAAAAACGCTAAATATATTGTTTGCGTTGATCCTTTGGACGGCTCCTCAAATATTGATGTAAATGTTTCTGTCGGAACGATATTTTCTATTTATCGCCGTATTTCTTTTTCGGGTGAAGTGGAAGAATCCGATTACCTCCAGCGTGGAATGGACCAGGTTGCAGCGGGTTATATTATCTACGGTTCTTCTACCATGCTTGTTTATACAACAGGTAAAGGTGTAAATGGTTTTACCCTTGATCCGAGCATTGGTGAATTTTGCCTGTCTCACCCTGATATGAGTTGTCCGGATGATGGAAAAATTTATTCCATAAACGAAGGGAACTATGTTCATTTCCCCGATGGAGTAAAACAATATATTAAATATTGCCAGGTGGAGGATCTGAAAACAGAACGCCCGTATTCGTCACGTTATATCGGTTCATTAGTTGCAGATTTCCACAGGAATCTACTCAAAGGAGGAATATTTATTTACCCTTCAACATTAAAATCGCCCAAGGGAAAATTACGTTTACTCTACGAATGTAATCCACTTGCATTTATTATCGAACAGGCGGGAGGAAAAGCATCCAACGGTTTCGAACGAATTTTAAAACTACAACCTACAACACTTCATCAGCGTACACCTTTATTCATAGGGTCGCCTAAAATGGTTACTATGGCAGAAGAGTTTATGATGAAATATTCTCCCATTGAATCGATGTAAAAGTTGTCGGAGTTTATGGGTGTAAATGAAGTTTAAAATTCAATATAAATGAACTTTACGCTTCCGATACATATAAATTAATTACCAGGTATACCAATGATTGATCGCCAGCAGCTGCTTGCTTTTTATACTTCAAGACCTTCAATCATTGCCATTGCAAAACAGTCAGCAGATCCCGGTGGCAAACACGTAGGATTAAATGGATTGATTGGTTCTTCTCAGGCATTAGTGCTTAGTGCAGCAGCCTCTCTGAGTAGTCAAACACAGATAATTGTACTGAACGACAGTGAAGATGCAGCATATTTTCTGAATGACATAGAAAATATTTTAGGTGAAGGAGAAGCTCTTTATTTTCCATCGTCTTATAAAAAACCTTTTGATGTTTCTGAAGCCGAAAACTCGAACATCCTCATGCGTGCCGAAGTATTGAGCCGCTTAAACCGAAACAGTAAAACACTTGTAGTTACTTATCCTGAAGCTATTGCTGAAAAAGTAGTAACCCGGAAAAATCTATCCAACAATACCATTGCCATGCGCGTGGGAGAAAATATTTCTATCAGTTTTATAAATGAGTTTCTTCTTCATCATGAATTTGAAAATGTTGATTTCGTTCAACAGGCGGGCGAGTATTCAATTCGCGGTGGTATTGTAGATATTTTTTCTTTTGCCAATGAGCTCCCTTACCGCGTCGAATTTTTTGGCGATACCGTCGAAAGCATACGCACGTTCGATCCCGGCACTCAATTGTCTGTACAAGCCATGAATCACGTGGCTATTATGCCCAACGTGCAAAAAAAATTATTGGAAAATGGTCCTGTTTCTTTTTTAGATTTTATTGCACCAGAAGCATCGTTTTGGTTTAAGGATCTTTCTGCCGGTCTCGACTTTTTAAGTTTAAATCTACTGGACGAGAATTCAACTCGGCCCAAGAAAGAGTTGTTAGATTTATACGACACTCCGGATTTACTTTTAGAAAAGTTAAAGTCAAAATCAACCGTCGAATTTGGAAGAAGACATTATTTTATGGCTGACTATTCAGCTGATTTCTCCATTTCGCCGCAACCTTCTTTCAATAAAAATTTTCCGCTTCTGATTTCTAACCTGCAAAAAAATCAAAGGGAGAAAATAAAAAATTTCATTTTTGCTGACTCTGCCAAGCAGATAGAAAGACTTTATGCAATTTTCGAAGACCTTGAGAAAAAAAATGCCATTGAAAATAAGGTTGAGTTTACTTCTTTGTTGTTGTCTCTTCACGAAGGTTTTATTGACAACGATTTAAAACTTGCCTGTTATACGGATCATCAGATTTTTGACCGCTATCATCGTTTTCGTTTAAAGAAAAAAAAATACACGGAATGAAGCGCTTACACTGAAAGAACTCTCTGC
>JAYURB010000264.1:0-8443 GCA_043756425.1 Bacteroidota bacterium | reverse complement strand
TTTTGATTTCATTAATGGCTTTCACGATGCAGCAAATTCAATTGCCACTGTTGTATCAACAAAGGTATTGTCACCATTAACAGCAGTATTGTGGGCGGCCATGTTTAATTTTTTAGCCTACTGGATCTTTGAATTGAAAGTCGCAGATACGGTTGCTAAAACGGTAAAGCCGGAATACATTACCCTTCTAGTCGTTTTTTCAGGATTGATTGCAGCCATTGTATGGAACCTTGTAACATGGTGGTGGGGAATACCATCTAGCTCTTCACATACCTTAATTGGGAGTTTCGCCGGTGCCGGCATGGCCAATGCGGGAAGTCTGGGTGCTGTTCAATTGGATAAAGTAATGCCTACTTTATATTTTATTTTTCTTGCCCCTGTTATTGGAATGGTACTTTCTCATATTATTTCAATCATAACCATAAACATTGCTAAAAAAGCCAATCCGTCAAAGGTTGATCGTATATTCAGAAAGTTGCAGTTATTGTCATCAGCAGCCTATAGTCTGGGTCACGGGGGTAATGATGCACAAAAAGTAATGGGCATTATTGCAGCCGCCATGGTATCGCAGGGACTCATTGGTGAAACTAAAGCGCTTCCTGAGTGGGTACCACTTTCCTGTTACACAGTTATTGCTTTGGGCACCATGCTTGGCGGATGGCGCATTGTTAAAACAATGGGTCAAAAGATTACAAAACTTACTCCTTTTGAAGGCTTTAGCGCAGAAACTGCCGGGGCAATAACACTTTTTGGAGCCCAACATTATAAAATTCCCGTCAGTACAACCCATACTATCACAGGTTGCATTATCGGAGTAGGTGTAACTAAAAGAATAAGTGCCGTGCGCTGGGGGGTTACTATAGAGCTAATCTGGGCCTGGGTATTGACAATTCCTGTATCAGCAATATTAGCCGCAAGTATATTTTATCTTATCAGGCTTTTCCTTCCATAATTACCTATAAATAGTTAAAATGTTACGGCACGTGAACAATGTAAGATGCTGTTTTCTTTGAAACTCCTCCATTCAAATCTTCCAAAGCAAAAGCAAATGCATAATCATGATTGCTTGAAACATTAATATCAATAAAATAATTTCTTTGGTTGGAATGAAGTGGAATAATTCCTGTACCGAAGATCGATGATTCAAAAACTATTACATTATTAATCACGGAAGTGTCTTTGATCAGTTCATAAGAAATATGAAAGTATCCTTTAACGAATTGATTTGCGGCTCCCGGCAGACTAGGTCTAAGGCTGTCAACGATAACAACTTCCTGACCTGAATTTTCTTCAAAAATATTCTCCAAAGGATCTGTCAATTCATCCTTTCTGCATGAATAGCTAAGCATTAAAATGAATAAAAAGAATTTGACTAATCGGCTATTTAAAATTTCCATGTGACAGATGCTGAGGGTTGTGAAAAATCCAAATTGTTTAAAAGAATATCAAAACGTGAAAGCAATGGCGTTTCATGATACTCTGGTAGCGTTGTATTTTTTAAAAAGTAAATAGTTGATGCTATACCAACGGGTATTATGATTGCCGAAACTATTTTCAGAATGTTGTTAGCTGTTCTGGCATTCTCATATTCCTTTTTCGAATCTTCATATTCTGTTTTAAATTGATTTAAATCGGCGCTAGAAATTGCCCGTTCATAATTATGCTTTGAAGTCTGGGCTTCCTTAAGCGATTTATCAGTTTTGTTATCAAGGTTAAGAGATGTAAATATTGCAGCGATTGTAAAACCTGAGGTTATTAAAATAGAACCACGTCTCTTCAAATGGTAGCTTTTGAGATTTTTTTTATACTCTAAATAAGATTGAGAATATTGAAATTTTTTAGTCAGATAAATATTTGTGTCACTTAAAACTGAAATATTATCGGTTATAAAATTTGAAAATGGTGCCCAGCATTTCAAAACATGTTCTCCTTTATCTATGCTCAACAACTGTCTCTGCTTAATATGAGTTGTATCGAGAACAAAAATTGCGTTCTTTTTGTTGGCAATAACCATAAATCGTGATTGACCAACTGTTGAAAAATAGGTAAAAAGCAAAATAAAAAATATTAAAAATTTCATAAAATCAGGAATCGTTCTTAAAATCGCAATTTAGATAAAAATATTTTTTCCCTTCCGCTCAACCATTGTTATGTTTAACTGCCGCTTGGCAGATTATGCGAAATGTTAATTATTAAATCACTCAAATGTACTTTTATGAATAAATATATTATCTTTAAATTTAACGGTAAAGCTAAAAAACAACAATTTAAGTAAAAAATAACCCCTAAATTTAATTAATTTAGGGATATTTCAATGTTTTTTGATTTTAGCCCGAATAAATTTTACTTTGCACCCTCATTTAATAAAAACGCAAAAAAAATGTCAGAAATTGCATCAAAAGTGAAAGCCATTATCATCGACAAATTAGGAGTAGATGAAAAAGAAGTAACGCAAGAAGCAAGCTTTACAAACGACCTTGGAGCTGATTCACTGGATACTGTTGAATTAATAATGGAATTTGAAAAAGAATTCAACATTGCTATTCCGGACGATCAGGCAGAAAAAATTGCTACTGTTGGCCAGGCCATCGATTACATCGAGAAAAACGTAAAATAATTTTATTTTCCCGGAACGGTCATTCTGATCGCTTTGCTTTTGGCAAGCTGATTTCAGCCCGGCTATAATCAATATTAAACTCCGGCACAGGAATGCAACTGAAAAGAGTCGTAGTGACCGGCCTAGGAGCCTTGACACCACTTGGTAATACAGTAAGTGATTACTGGAATAACCTCATTAATGGTGTCAGTGGCGCAGGCATGATTACTAAATTTGATGCTTCAAAATTCAAGACACGTTTCGCTTGTGAAGTAAAGGGTTTTGACCCTAACGATTATTTTGATCGTAAAGAAGGACGCAAGCTTGATGGTTTTTCTCAATTTGCTTTGGTCGTAGCCGATCAGGCAATAAAGGATTCAGGTCTTGATCTTGAAAAGGTCAATCATGACAGAGTAGGAGTTATCTGGGGCTCGGGAATTGGAGGATTAAAAACATTTCAAGACGAGGTTTCTGCTTTTGCTAAGGGCGATGGAACCCCGCGCTTCAATCCTTTCTTTATCCCAAAGATGATTGCAGATATTGCTTCCGGTCATATCTCCATTCGTTATGGATTTAGGGGGCCTAATTTCACTACTGTTTCTGCTTGCGCTTCTTCTACCAATGCTCTTATTGATGCTTTCACCTATTTACGTTTAGGAAAAGCCGATGTAATTGTTTCCGGTGGATCAGAATCGACGGTCAATGAAACATGTGTAGGAGGGTTTAATGCTTTACAGGCTCTTTCTCAGCGTAACGATGATCCTCATACTGCTTCCCGTCCTTTTGATTTAGATCGTGATGGTTTTGTCATGGGAGAAGGTGCAGGCTGTCTCATTCTTGAAGAACTGGAATATGCCAAAGCCCGCGGTGCAAAAATTTATGCGGAAATAGTCGGCGGGGGTATGTCGGCCGATGCCTACCACATGACCGCGCCGCATCCGGAAGGACTTGGTGCTGCCAATGTTATGAAAGCCGCTATGGAGGATGCAGGAATGATGCCTTCGGATATAGATTACATTAATGTACACGGAACTTCTACGCCAATAGGTGATCCTTCAGAGATAAAAGCCATTCAGGCCTTTTTCGGTGAAGATGCTTATAGAATAAATATTAGCTCAACTAAGTCAATGACAGGCCACTTGCTTGGAGCTGCCGGAGCCATTGAAGCCATTGCAAGTATTCTGGCAGTAGTAAATGGTATTGTTCCTCCAACCATCAATCATTTTACTGACGATCCGGCTTTCGATCCAAGAATTAACCTGACTTTTAACAAAGCACAAAAACGTGAAATCAGGGCTGCTCTTAGCAATACCTTTGGTTTCGGTGGACATAATGCTTCTGTCATCTTCCGTAAATACGCCTGATTCATTACCTTAGGCCGATAATAAAAATTTTCTGCTTGGGTTATTTGCCACATATCCGTGTTTTTTTTTCAAAGGATAGAAAATTTATTTTCTCTTTGCGCAACCTTCTTGGATTCTTTCCCGGAAATCTTGCTGTTTATCACCTTGCTTTTCGTCATCGTTCAACAGCAGAGGAACATCCCAGCGGTGTTAAACTCAGCAATGAAAGACTCGAATATCTGGGAGATGCAATACTCGGAGCTATTATTGCCGATTTGCTCTTTAAAAAATTTCCTTTTCGCGAAGAAGGTTTTCTGACTGAAATGAGAAGCAAAATTGTAAACCGTGAGCATCTGAATAAATTAGCCATGAAACTTGGCATCGATCATTTCATGTATAATTATATTGACCCGGCAGCTAAAAACCGTTCCGCTTATGGAGATGCTTTTGAAGCGCTTATCGGTGCAGTATACATTGACAAAGGTTTTGATACAACACGTAAACTTATTATTAACCGTTTTGTACGTCATCATGTTGACCTGGAGGGAATAGAAAACCAGGACACTAATTTTAAAAGCCGAGTCATTAACTGGGCTCAAAGAGAAAGAAAAAACGTGGAATTTGAATTGCTGGAAGAAGTTGAAAATGGCGGAAAACGTTTGTTAAGGGTGCGTATTTTGCTCGACAGTGTTGAAATGGCCCGCGGAGAAGATTATTCCAAAAAAAGAGCCGAACAAATCGCTGCAGAAAAAGCCTGTCAACAACTCGGATTATAATTTTTTTTGTTTTAGCACACATTGTTTTAAGTTGTTGAATGTTATGCCGTATTTTTGTCAGCTATGAAATTACCATTAATAGTTGTTTTGCTTTTTTCATTGACATTTGCTTCTGCCCGGGTAAATCAGAAAGTATATCAAAATGGAAATGTAAACAACATAGTACCAACTCCTGAAGGAGGATATGTTTTAACAGGATTTATATATACGAATTCAAACAATAAGTGTTTTGTAATGAAGTTCGATTCATCCGGTAATCCGGATTTTTCAAAATCGTATAGTGATCTACTGGAATTTTATAGCTATGGAATAAAAACAATTCCAATTCCAGGCAGCGGATACCTATTTACTGGAGTAATGTTTCACGATACCATAAGTAATGAAGAAATTACGCTTTCCAAATCCGATCTTTCAGGAAACCTTTTATGGACTAAAAATTATGGAAATCCTTTCGACGACGATGAAGTGGGCAGCATGATAATGACCAACAATGGCATTCTGCTTGCAGGCCATAGCACAAGTTTTGGTCCGGGTGGAGAAGATTTTTTCTTAATCAAAACAGATTCTTCAGGAAACCTTCAATGGTCAAAAGTTTTTGGAACTGCACGGGATGAAAGAGGAATAGCGCTTCTACCTTATCAAAACGGTTTTGTTTTTGGAGGGTATGGAAAAGAAACGACAGGAAACAACAATGATCTTTTTCTTGTATTCCTCGATTCGGCCGCTAATATTATTAATGCCGTACAATTGGGCCTTGCAGGAAATCAGCAATTAAAGGATATAGATGTAGATCCATCGGGTAATGTTTTGATTGCTGCTACAACAGAAGCGACAATCAATTACCCGCATGCACTCTTTATCAAATTAGCCGCCGGCGGAAATATTTTGTGGAGCAAGACCCTTCTAAATGATTATTCCATTCCCCATAAAATTTCTGTCGTCCCCGGAGGTTGTATTGTTGCAGGTGAAACACGTAAGCAATTAAACCGCGAAAATTCTTTCGTCATTGAAATGGATGACAACGGTATGGTTACCGGCGAAAATTATTTTGGCGATTCAACAGGGTTAATTATAAAGTCCTTTTTTGTCCAAAACGACAGTCTTTACCTTGCAGGAGAATATAAAAGAGTCGGACAGCTTCACCCTTCTGTTTATGTGAATAAATACGTGCCAAACGATACTGCCTGCAATCATTATTCGCGAAGCAGTACTTTTCAAAATGTATCACCGTCTGTTTACATTGATAACTGGCAAACAACAAGTCCGGCAACTGTTGAAACGAATGCTGTTGTACTCGGAGTAAATGCAAATTGGAATGATTCCATTATCTGCGATTACAATATTTCAACAAATGAATTATATCGGGACTATTCCTTTTTCCTAACACCCAATCCATCCAATTCAAATGCCTTATTGACTCTTCCTTTTGAAAATAAAGAAGTAACCATTTCTATCATTAATGCAGAAGGCAACATTGTTGAGAGGTTTATTACTCGTGAAAATAAAGTGATGTTATCGATTGATGATTTACCGGCCGGTGTATATTCTGTTCAGGTAATTTTTAAAGAACAAGTCCTTTCCAAACGATTGATTATTCAACATTGATTTAGCAACATTTACCTTGAAAAGCCGGATAACAAAAAATTATATTTCCCTGACAGATAAACAAAAATTTGATTTTATTCTGGTAGGAATAATTTGCGAAAAGAAAGATTATCGCATCAGTATGGAGCTTAATAAAAAACTAGAAATAAATCTTAGCAAAGAAGATGAATACACTGTTTTTAACAGTAAGAGGATGGAAGATAAATCATTTTCTTTTTATGAGTATACTACAGAAGATGAAGACAGATTTAATCTTATTTCCAACAAAAGTCAAAAAGGGTTTCTCTTACCGGAGCTTAACCAGATCGATTACCTTTTTGTAGTTCGGCTGATAAGAATGGCTCTGGATGAAAACGATATATTGAATGCCCTAAAAGAAATCCCAATTATACTGGGCGCATATAAGCTGGAAGCTTCACAACTTAAGTCAGGAGAAAATCTGGTCTTTTAATCATTTGCTTTGAGCAAGACGATCCTATTCTACTTTTATACAGAACAAAACTTATAAATATTATAATTCTAAATTAATTATATAATTCTAAATGATTCCCTTTAATAAAACAAAAATCGTTGCAACAATTGGTCCCGCTTCATCTTCGTATTACGTGTTGAAAGAAATGATTCTTGCCGGTGTTGATGTGTGCAGGTTAAATTTATCGCATAGCGATGAAAGCCTTCACAAGGAAGTTATCGCTACCATTCGCAAGATCAATGAGGAGCTGCATACCAATGTATCCATACTTGTTGATTTGCAGGGCCCCAAGATCCGCACCGGAGAAGTTGAAAATGAACTTGTAAATCTTGAGAAAGATGCTACGGTAATTTTAACTACCCATGAAATGGTAGGTAATGCAAAAAAACTTTTCATCAATTACAGTAAATTCGCTGCCGATGTTGAAGAAGGGCATGCTGTACTTATCAATGACGGGAAGATTGTACTGCGTGTTGTTTCGACTAATAAGGTTGATGAAGTAATAAGTCGAGTGGAAAGCGGAGGACCTCTTTCCGGCAGAAAAGGTGTAAACCTACCTAAAACCAAATTGTCTTTACCTAGTCTTACTCCTAAAGATCTGCTTGATCTTCAATTTGCACTGGACCAGAATGTAGACTGGATTGGTCTATCCTTTGTGCGAAGCGCAGGAGACATCATTAGTCTAAGAAAGCGAATTGCTGAGAAAGGAAAAACGTGCAGGGTTATTGCAAAAATTGAAAAACCGGAAGCACTCGAAGAGATTGATCACATTATCCAGGAAACAGATGCTTTAATGGTTGCACGCGGCGATCTCGGAGTAGAATTGCCCATGGAAGACGTTCCATTGATTCAGAAAATGCTCGTTAAAAAATGCATTAAAGCGTCCAAGCCTGTAATTATCGCTACACAGATGATGGAGAGTATGATTACCAACTATACACCAACGCGCGCAGAAGTAAATGATGTTGCCAATTCAGTTATAGATGGTGCAGATGCTGTCATGCTTAGCGGAGAGACATCTGTCGGACAATTTCCTGTTCGTGTCGTACAACACATGCAGACAATCATTACAAAGATTGAAGCCAATGGTTATAACTTTAACCGTTTCCATTCGCCTGAACTTAGCTCAAAGTCCTTTATTTCGGATTCGGTATGTTACAATGCTTGTGTAATGTCTTCACAGGTTGGAGCCAGCGCCATTGTAGGCATAACACGATCAGGATATACAGCATTTAAAGTTTCTTCGCAGCGGCCGCATTCCAATATTTTTATTTTTACAGATATTCCTTCTATGCTAAATACATTAAGTCTGGTATGGGGAGTGAGAGCCTTTTTCTACAACCGCTCCGTGCCGACCGATGAAACCATTGCTGAACTGCAAGCAATCTTAAAACAAAAAGGTTATTTAAAAACCGGCGATACAATTATCAATCTTGCCAGTGTCCCTTTGAATGAGCAAGGAAAGACTAATATGATAAAGCTGGGGATTGTAAAATAAGGGAATTAATTTAGCCGGGATCTTATTCCTAAAAAATTTCTTGAGATTCAAATCCTGATCAGGGTATAATTTTATGGTTAAACTATTTTTCTAAAAGGTTCGCTGGATGACCTATTAACATTGTTATAGTGTCAGGAGCATGCCGCCATAGGC
>JAYURB010000263.1:0-8459 GCA_043756425.1 Bacteroidota bacterium | reverse complement strand
ATATACCAATATACTGAAATAATAGCAGAAATGAGCAACAGGGCTGAAATTATTAACAAACGGCATGTTTGATTGAGCAAATGGAAAAGAGGGAGGGTCTGAAAATCGTTGATTATTGGGCTTTTTGAAAGGGTGGAGGGAATTTTAAGGTCGGATTTTAACGCAAGAAAAATAATTACTTGGCATTACCAATACAATTTTCAAGTAACACTTTCATTTCCTGTTGGATTTTTTTCGCTTCGTTTGCTGCTGCTTCTGCGAAGTCTTCTCCATCGGAAGCATATAAAATATTACGCGATAAGTTTACTAAAAGTCCACATTCGTCATTCATTCCCGCTATTGAAATTTCAGCAAGATTTCCACCCTGTGCTCCTACTCCGGGAACGAGCAGGAAATTTTTTGAGGCAATGGCACGTATGTCGCTGAAAAACTCAGGATGAGTGGCTCCCACTACATACATAAGCTGATTTTCATCGGCCCATTTTTGTGAGTGGTGAATGACATGTTCAAACAGTTTTTCTTTGGACTGTCGGGAATCTACTTCAGCCAATTGAAAATCCATGGAACCGGCATTACTTGTAAGAGCCAATAATATAACCCATTTGTCTTTGAAATTCAAAAACGGAGTAACAGAATCCTTTCCCATATAAGGAGCAACTGTTATAGCATCGAAATTATAGTATTCAAAAAAAGCCTTTGCATACATTTCTGACGTATTGCCAATGTCGCCGCGTTTAGCATCGGCAATGGTAAATAAACCGGAAGGAATAGCAGTCATTGTCTTTTGCAAACTGGTTAATCCCGAAGGGCCATTCGCTTCATAAAATGCAAGATTGGGTTTATAAGCAATACAATATTCATGTGTAGCTTCAATGATTTGCCGGTTGAATTCAAATACGGGGTCATCGTATTTTTTCAAATGGCCCGGAATTTTGCTCTTATCTGTATCGAGGCCGATGCATAAATAAGAACTTTTCTTTTTTATTTGTTCGAAAAGTTGTTTACGTGTCATGCAGTAAAATTACTATTTGTTAGTTTAATTGTTTTAATTTGATCGCGAGAATCATGAACAAATTGATTGTATTAAAAAAGGTAATCTCATTCAAATGGAAAATAATAAAGTCGAAAAAAAATTAACCCTCCTTGATTCAACAGCTATCATTATCGGATCCATGATAGGCTCGGGAATTTTTATTGTATCAGCAGAAATATCCCGCACGGTAGAAACTCCGGGAATGCTTTTGATGGCATGGGTTGTTACAGGAATCATTACCATCTTTGGAGCACTTAGTTATGGTGAACTTGCCGCTGCCATGCCAAAAGCCGGAGGTCAATATGTGTATATCAGAGAAGCTTTCGGAAAGTTGTATGGGTTCTTATACGGCTGGACATTGTTTGCCGTAATACAGACCGGGACGATTGCCGCAGTAGCAGTGGCTTTTGCAAAATTTACCGGTGTATTCTTTCCTGTTATTTCAGGTGATAATTATCTATTTCAAGCCGGCTTTCTAAAAGTAAATACACAGCAAATACTTGCTATTTTCCTGATAATTTTTCTCAGTTTGTATAATTTCCGGAATGTTAAAGCGGGAGCCTTTTTACAAAACGTGTTTACGGTCTCCAAGGTATTGGCTCTTCTGCTTTTAGTGGTTTTAGGGATATACTTTGGCATTAATGGCCTGGGAAGCAGCGAGCATTTTAAACCTGCCTTTCCCGACATCATAACACTTACTACGATTGGTGTTTTCGGAGCAGCCATGACAGGATCCCTTTTTTCTGCCGATGCATGGAATAATATAACCTTTACAGCAGGTGAAGTGAAGAATCCTCAAAAGAACCTTCCGCTTTCACTTCTGCTTGGGACATCTACAGTTATTTTACTATATCTTCTTGCCAACATTGCTTATTTGTATGTATTACCAATTGAGAAAATTCAACATGCAGAGAACGACAGAGTAGCCACGCTAATGATGGAAACAATTTTGGGTAACAGCGGCAAATACTTTATGGCTGCAATGATTATGGTTTCCACTTTCGGCTGCCTGAATGGATGTATTCTAACAGCAGCACGTGTTTATTATGCAATGGCTAAAGATGGAATGTTCCTTAAACAAGCCGCAACACTAAATAAAAACCAAGTACCGGCTAACTCATTAACCATGCAATGTATCTGGGCTTGTATTCTTTGCTTCTCCGGAACGTATGGCGATTTGCTGAACTATATAATGTTTGCGGTAATGCTCTTCTATATATTAACAATTTCAGGATTGTTTGTTTTGAGGGTCAGAAAACCGGATATGGAAAGACCCTACAAAGCTTTTGGGTATCCTTTTATTCCGGCGGTATACATTCTACTTGCCAGCCTAGTCGCTCTTAATATGCTAATATACCAAACTCAATTCAGTTTGTATGGATTGATAATTATTCTAACGGGTGTACCTGTGTATTTTATATTCAGGAAAAAAGTTAATTCAGTGACATAGTATTTTGAAAATTGTTATTGAAAATAATCAAAAAAAAGGCCCTGTAAATAATACAGGGCCTTCCTTTAATATTAATATTATCGTTTAATTTTCGTCTTTGGTTTAGACCCCAAACCGGTTGGGCTGCCTACACGGACCATTGCACATCGGAAACCGATATCGTCGGTACTTTGATTTTCATCTGTGAAGCGGCGTGCGCCGGGAGACATAAAGTAAGCGCGATCTTTCCAGGAACCTCCTTTGTAAATGCGGGCCTTGTCGTTAATTAAGGAAGAAATGCCGTAATCGTATTTAATATATTCTGACTCATCAGCATCAAGGAAGTTGATATTATCCGATTTGGTATAATTTCTACGGTCAGCACTTTCTTCAGGAGTAACCTGACGCATTGGAACACGACCCAAACTGTCCTTTTCGTTAATGGCACCTTCTTCGTCACGTTGCTGCGTCTGGAAGACGTTACCACGATAAGGATTAAAGTCACTTTTATCTTCGGGAGAAAGTGGACGATAAACATCCATTACCCACTCGTTTACGTTACCGGCCATGCAATACAAGCCGAAATCATTTGGCCAATAAGAATGAACAGGAGCAGGAATATCAGCATTATCATTCAGGAATCCTGCTGTTCCCATATTATCTCCACGTCCTCTTTTGTAGTTGGCCATCATCTGGCCTTTATATTTTTCATCCTTATTTCGAACGATGTGTCCATTCCATGGATATTGCTTTCTGTCTGTTACACGCTCATATATAGTATTACCTATTTGAGCAAGAGCAGCATATTCCCATTCAGCCTCAGTTGGTAGTCTGTATTTAGGAAGCATAATACCATCTTCCATACGAACTTTACGTGTACCATTACTTCCTGAGCTAGGATTCAAATCCTGAAGATCATTTTTTACCAGACCTTCATATTGACCTGCCATATAAGCTTCGGAGTTAAAATTATCTTCATTAATCTGATTTGGATTAACCCTTAAAATACCTTCACGGATAAGTATCTGTTCATTCACCCTATCCGTTCTCCATGAACAGAAATCGCTGGCTTGTAACCAATTAACACCAACTACAGGGTATTGCTGATAAGCAGGATGGCGAAGATAAAGTTCCACAAAAGGCTCATTATAAGCTAGTTTATCACGCCAAACAAGGGTATCAGGTAAGGCTTTTTTGTAAACCTCAGGGTAATCAGCAGAGAAAACGCGTGAAATCCAATATAAGTACTCCAGATAGTGAACATTGGCAACTTCTGTTTCATCAATATAAAAGGAACTTACAGTTACCCTACGTGGAATATTATTCCAGTCGAGAGTAATATCCTGTTCTGTGCGACCCATAGTAAAAGTACCACCTTCAACTAGTACAAGGCCGGGGCCTGTTTCCTGTTCATCGTAAGGTGTTACCTCAAAACCGCCGTTTTTAGGATCGTTATAATTCCATCCGGTAACAGAGGATTTCTCTTTGCCACAAGAAGCAAATAGAAACAGAATTCCTAAAAGGTAAAAACTATTCCGCTGAAGTGTTGTTATCATGGTATATTATTTCTTTTGGATTAATTGAAAAACGGAAGCCAAATGTATTTATTTTATTTTATTTTATTAGAATGAAGGACATTTAATGGTTCTGAAGCGTTTCTTTTTAGGATGACAGCCAAATTGAAGTCCAAGGGAAAGTTCGTGGGAGCCGGCTGAAGCGTTATAAAGTTTTGAAACGGTAACATCGTAGCTATAGCCAAATTTAAAAATACCCTGCTGCAAGCCGACGAGAGCAATGAAAGCATCCCCCCCCCTATACCACAAACCACCGACAAGAGGTGCTTTTGCGACGTAAAAACCGATGTTGTATTGATTGAAATCACGTTGTTTTTGATAAATGAAATTAGGCGAAACGTATGTTGAACCGTCCCGACTGCCGGAAATTGGAATAATTGCTCCAGCGTGTACGGTAATTTTCATTGGAAGTTTACTTCCTTCAGCAGATCGGATGTAAAATTCTTCAGGTTCAGTGAGGTGATTAACAGCGACTCCGCCATAAAAACGGTTGCTATATCCCAAAATTCCGGCAGAAAAATCCCAAAAACTTTTGTTCGTATTAGGTCTGATTTCTTGCGTTTCGTAAACAAAGCCATATCTCGGATCGATCATATCACCGAAAGTAAGTTTATCCCAGTCTACTTTTTTCTGAAAATAAGTTCCCTGCATTCCAAATCGAATGGAGAATTCGCGGGTAATATTAAGCTGGTAAGAGTACATACCACTGAGCGTAGTTGTAGTAAGGGTTCCTTCACCTGCTTTATCATTCAGGACAATGAGTCCTAAACCACCTCCTAACGCTTCAACGTGTTGATCATACGATGCCGTGTAAGTAACAAAGGTTCCTGTTAAAGCTGGCCATTGATTTCTGTAATTCAGGTTTACTCGTGGACATCTGGCAGAGCCGGCAAAGGCAGGATTAAGGTAAATTGGATTAGCATAGAATTGAGTAAATTCAGGATCCTGCGCCATTGCAGCACCTGAAAGACTGACTAAGACTAAAATCAGAAAATTTCTGAACATTAGCGGTAAATTAAGTTGAGTATTACGAGGGTTAAGATACAGAGTTACGGCTTTGAGAAATAGCAAATATTCGCTTGAGGTTGGATTTGTAATAATTGTTTACAATTTTAAACATTTTTTAGCCTTCCAACCAAATATGAATTGGTTAAAGGTAGTAATTTTTAATAAAAATTACTGTCATGATAAATTCATTACATTCATTTTATGCAGATTAATTAAAATATAATAGTAAGAAAGTTAATAATTGATATTTTTGTTGTAAAATTAAAATATTCCTGCTTAAGTGTCGTTTACACTTGGCCACTTGTTTTTCTAATAATTATACTCCCAAACACATGTTAAATAAAAAGCAATTTTATTTTTCGTTGATTATTGTATTTATACCGTTTTTGCTTTCTGCAGCAGAATCGCAAAAAGCTTACAAAATTGACTGGCTTAGCCCATTTGAAAATAAAATATCAGCCGAAGAGTCTTTTCAGACTTTAAATTTTAAGGGTGCTTCATATGACGAGAACTTTCTTCCAAACTTTGTATTTACTATTCCAATAAATTCTTATGCCTCAGAAATAAAAGTCAGGTTAAAAAATATAGTTACTGAACCACTAAAAGAAACTGAATTAATACGCCATCCTGAAAGTATTGGAAATGACTTTTCAATATCATCAAAAGTGGTTTCTAAAAAAAAGAAATTCCTTGGCGCAGTTTCCATTCTTCCCATTCGAAAAAGCATTACCGGAGGGTTTGAAAAGCTAGTATCTTTTGAAGCAGAAACAGAGCCCCAATATGTAAATGCAAAGATGTCCATGCGTACCTATGCATCCAGCAGTGTACTTGCAACAGGCGATTGGTATAAAATAGGAATTACCCAAACAGGAGTTTGCAAAATCGATTACAATTACCTTAAAACAATTGGTATTGACGTTGACATTATTGATCCGCGAAACATCAAGCTTTATGGAAACGGTGGAGGAATGCTGGCCTACGCAAACAGCACACCTCGCTTCGATGATTTGCAGGAGAATTCTATTTGGGTTTCCGGAGAAACCGATGGGCATTTCGATTCCGGAGATTATGTTTTATTTTATGGCACCAATCAGAATCCCTGGTCTTATAATAGTACAACAAGAGAATTCAATCATCAAATAAATTATTATTCTGATACTACTTATTATTTTATAAACGTAGCTTCTAATCCGGGTAAACGAATTGCAGTTCGAAACTCTGTCTCGGGAGCAACTTCAACGGTAACTTCATTCGACGATTATACTTTCCATGAATCGGAACTTTACAACTTCTTAAAATCAGGCCGCGAATGGTTTGGCGAAGCGGTTGACTACCTCAATAACTCTGTTGCTATTTCCACCTATGCTCCGAATTTAATAACTACCGACACCGTTTATTTTTGTTCAAACCTAGCCGGACGTGTAACTACACCCGGCATTAATTCTTTTGCTGTCAGTTTAAATAATTCAATTATTACCAGTCAGAATTTCTCTTACGTTGGTCCCAATACAACAGACCCCTATTTAGTTCAGCTCAATATCAAGCAGCCGTTTTTTTCAAACAGCCAGTCAATGAACATGAAGTTCACGTTAAACACAACCGATCAAAATGGCAAAGGCTGGCTTAATTATTTTGAAATGAATTACAGAAGAGAGCTGAACGCTTCTAACAGCGGAAGTCAGTTTTCATTCAGAGATAAAAACTCTGTTGGTGCCGGAAACATCAGTGAATTCAGAATTAGCAATACAACCAATAATTACATTGTTTGGGATGTTACGGACCCTATGAATGTAATGGAACAGCAAACAGTAAATTCAGGAGGCACTGCAAGCTTTAGTGTTAATACAGATCAATTGCGAGAATTTGTAACATTTGATAAACAACAATTTCAGATCCCGATATTCAGAGAAAAAATTGCAAACCAAAATCTTCATTCACTTGCCCAAGCTGATATGATTCTGGTTACTCCTTCCTTGTTTCTTCAACAGGCATATGAACTTGCCGAATTTCACCGTACACATGACAATCTTTCTGTAGTAGTTGCTACGACACAACAAATATTCAATGAATATTCAAGCGGTGCTCAGGATGTTTCAGCTATAAGAGACTTTATTAAAATGTTTTACGACAGAGCAACAGGACTAAACGACCTGCCACGCTTTGTTTTATTGTTTGGCGATGCATCGTATGATAATAAATACAGAATTCCGGGTAATACTAATTTTGTTACTTCTTATGAATCTCCCGGATCGATAAGTCAGACACAAACCTATATGTCAGATGATTTTTTCGGTTTGCTTGACGATACTGAAGGGTCCTGGACAGGAGGAGAAATTCTGGACTTAAGTGTAGGCAGGATGCCCATTCGTTCTATTGAAGAAGCACAATCTGCCGTAAATAAAGTCAAACATTATGTTTCGGGAAATAATTCTTCAACCGACAATCCCACGATGGGAAACTGGAGGAATGTGGTCACTTTCATTGCAGATGATCAGGATCACAATACCCACTTAAGACAAGCAGATACGCTTGCCATGCGTGTAAGAAATGCTTATCCGCTTTACAACATCGACAAAATTTATCTGGATGCATTTAATCAGGAATCAACTCCGGGAGGTCAGCGATACCCTGAAGCACACCAGGCCATCGTTGACAGGATTCAGCGAGGTACTTTGTTAACAACGTATATCGGCCATGGATTTGAATTGGGTTGGGCGCATGAAAGAGTTTTAGAAATTGCAGACATTAACAACTGGACGAATTACAATAACATGTCTGCATTTTTAACAGCAACGTGCGAGTTCACCCGCGTGGATGATCCCAGCAGAACGTCAGCAGGAGAGCTTGTATTTCTTAATCCAAAAGGAGGAGGCATATGCCTTTTCACTACCTCCAGGCTTGCTTTTTCAAGCTCCAATTTCAATTTATGCCAGAAGTTCTTTACTCATGTATTTGATGATTCCAGCGGTGAATTTCCAACTCTTGGAGAAATATTCGAACGAACCAAGGTTGATTATTTTTCTGATCCTTATGTGAGAAATTTTTTATTGATAGGTGATCCTGCAGTACGTTTGTCTTATCCGAAATATTCAATTAAAACAAATACCATTAATGGAATAAATATTAGTCAGCCAATTGATACTTTAAAAGCCCTTAGCAAGGTAACCATCACCGGCGAAATCCAAGATAATTCCGGAATAAAAACAACAACTTTTAACGGCACAATTTTCCCAACCGTTTTTGATAAAACAATCACCTATTATACTATTGGAAACGATATTAACAACGACGATCCTTCAACGCCTCAGGCTTTTTACCTTCAGAAAAATATTATTTTCAATGGTAAAATAAGTGTTATCAATGGCGATTTTTCCTTCACATTTACAGTACCTAAAGACATTTCCTTTAAGTATGG
>JAYURB010000262.1:0-3519 GCA_043756425.1 Bacteroidota bacterium | reverse complement strand
AGAACATCCAAATCGACATCTGCAAATAAAGCACGCATGGAAATGCCTGCATTATTGATAAGTACATCGATTTTTCCATAACAGGAAACTGTCTGTTCGATAAGGTTTTTACAATCGGATTCAATACTTACATCACAGGTAACACATAAAACATCATTGCCCAATGCAACAAGTCTGCTTTTAACAGCTTCCAGTTTTTGCTGATCGCGTGCAGCAAGAACAACTTTTGATTTTCCTACTGCAAAGACTTCCGCTAAGGATTCGCCTATACCGCTTGAAGCACCTGTGATTATTACAACTTTATCTTTCATTTCAGGCAAATATTTTACCCGGATTTAAAATACCATTTGGATCGAAAAGGTTCTTAATGCCTTTCATAAGGGTTAGCTGAGTTTCGTTAAAAGCAATATCAAGATAACCTTTCTGAACATAGCCTATTCCATGTTCACCGGAAATTGTTCCACCCAATTCAACACATAGCTTGAAGATTTCGCGTATACCTAAAGGCACCTTTGTATTCCAGTCTTCATCAGAAATATCCTCCTTAATTATATTGACGTGCAGATTTCCATCACCTGCATGACCATAGCATACACTTCTGAATCCGTATTTTTTTCCAATTGCTTTTACTCCCTTTAAAAGCACGGGGAGTTCGGCTCTAGGTACAACAGTATCTTCCTCTTTGTATATTGAGTGGGATTTAACAGCTTCTCCTGCAGAGCGTCTAGCCCGCCACAAATCAGCCTTTTGTTGTGCTGTTTCTGCGAAAAGAACTTCATCGCATTCGAAGGTGTAGAGAAGTTCTGAAATTTTTTCACATTCTTTGAACAGTACTTCTTTGTCAGTTCCATCAACTTCTATAAAAAGATAGGCTTGTATACCATCTTTAAGCGGAATTTTAACATCGACATACCGCATGACATATTCTATACAATCTCTTTCCATAAATTCAAGAGCTGAAGGAGTAATTCCTGCGCGGAAAATAGCGGAAACTGCTTCGCAGGCCTTTTCAGAACTATAAAATGGAATTAACATCAATAAATTTTCGGTAGGCAGTGGAAGTAACTTAAAAACTATTTTTGTGATAATACCCAAAGTTCCCTCACTACCTACTATTAATTGAGTCAGGTTATAGCCTGTAGAATTTTTAAGAACATTTGCGCCTGTCCACATTATTTCTCCTGTAGGAAGAACGATTTCACAATTCAGAACATAGTCTTTCGTTACACCGTATTTTACCGCTTTGGGTCCTCCGGCACTTTCTGCCAGATTTCCGCCAAGGAAACAACTTCCTTTACTGGCAGGATCAGGAGGATAAAACAAATTTTTCTCTATCACTGCTTCCTGAAATACCTGATTGATGACGCCCGGTTCTACAGTAGCTTGTTGATTGCGTTCATCGATATTTAAGATTTTATTAAAACGGTTCATAGCAATTACAACACCGCCATGAACAGGCAATGCACCTCCGCTTAATCCGGTACCTGCTCCTCTGGGAGTTGCCGGTATTTTTTCAATGTTACATAAGCGAAGTATTTGCGAAATCTCTTCGGGACGACAAGGCTGTAAAACTACTTCAGGATAAAATCGAAGATCTTCAGTATAATCTTTAGCATTTTCATCCAGCTTCTCTTTATCGGTAAAAACATACTCCTGCCCAACGATGACTGCAAACTTTTTTAATAATTCAGGTGTAACTTTATTAAACATTATTTATTTTTTTTCTTATTCACTTTAGGGTTAACGGTTAGTATTGTATTCAAAATATATTTAAAAACTCTAATGGTTCCATTGGCTTCGCCGGTATCATCGCCTAAAAAATATACGCTATTTCCACTTGGAGCTATTGCTAAAACATGCGACAATCCGAATACAAGAGAATCTGAAAAAGTCCATTGAAAACCGGTGGAATCATTTTGAGCTATAAAAGGAATTAATGTGCTTTCAGGATGTACTGTCTTTGCACCAAAAATATATGAACTACCTCCAAATTCCGCATTACTCATAAACCTTACATCTTCGGGAGTTTTTAATGTATACTTCTCTTTTCCACCCTTAGTAAGACAAAATATAAACGTTGAATTTTCGGAAATATTATAATCTAAACAACTACCTGTAACATAAACAGTGTTTTTGGCTGCAAGTAAATTAACCGCTCCGCAATCAGCTATTCTACCATTGTAAAAAGATTCCTGTATTAGCCGGCCATTTCTGCTTAACTTAAGAACAGGAATATCTGCTCTTTCGTTGGAATGATTGACAAAACCGGATACATATAAATTCATGGAATCATCAGCGGTAATAAATTTACCAAAATCACTTTGTGCAAGTTGGCCATTGAAAACATATTGCCACTTTTTCTTTCCGGCAAGATCATACTTTAAAACAAGAATATCCGCTGAATGCAAACCGTTATTAATGGTACCACATACATAAACGTTGCTGGAATCGTCAGTAATAATCATATTAGCAACATCCATTTCAAGAGTTGAAAAAGAATGACGCCAGGAAAGCTCCCCTGACTGTTTAAAACACATGGTGATAATATTAATGCCTGAATCAAGTGAAGTCTCGTAACCTCCAACAAAAACATTTCCGGATTTATCAGAAGAAATGGAATTTCCACAATCAAAAAGATGAGCGGGGCCGTCGTGCAGGTAATCAAAAACAGGAATTCCATCGCTATTAAATTTGACTAAAAGTAAATCTGCTTTCCCGGAAGGGGATCTGGACAT
This sequence comes from Bacteroidota bacterium, assembly GCA_043756425.1. Classification (GTDB taxonomy): domain Bacteria; phylum Bacteroidota; class Bacteroidia; order AKYH767-A; family 2013-40CM-41-45; genus JADKIH01. The sequence continues at coordinate 784 of JAYURB010000262.1, read as the reverse complement.
ACCTGTAATCCAAATATTGCCGTTAGGATCTAAACACATGGATGTTGGAATATCATCGCCATGTAAATTACTATCATACGAACGAATCCAAAGTTGATTCCCCAGAGGGTCGATTTTCTCGAGAATTATATTCTTAGTTGAATCTGAAAACCAGGAATTCCCTAAAACGTAACAATTTTCCTGATTATCGACGAGTAAAGCAACCGCTTTGTTTACGCTGTTCAAAGAAAAACTTATGTCCTTCGACCAAGCCTTAGTAACAGGTTCATCCGCTTTAATCTCCCTACCGGTAAAGGAAATTAGTAAAATCAACAAAATTTGAATTATTCTCATCATTAACAGGCTGTAAAAGTAGTGTTCTAAGAACGAAGATCAAAGTCAGCTAAGCTTGTGATTTAAAGTCAATAAAATGCTAATATTTAGCAATATCCCTTAATAATATATAATCTGTGATTTTCTATTAAGGATAATAAATACAATTTTCTGACACTTTTTTATTAACAGTCAGGGAAAATTTCATCAAACATCTAATAGAAAAAAAGTATCTTTATGGAAAATCTAATACCATGCAAATCACAGGAATCATCAAGTTAATTAAGGAAGAACAAAGCGTAAGTGAGAAGTTCAAGAAAAGAGAATTTGTCCTAACTGACAATTCTTCTCAATACCCGCAACATATCAGTTTTCAACTTACTCAGGATCGATGTAAATTAATCGATCAGGTAAATGTTGGAGATGTTATTACAGTTCACTTCAACCTTCGCGGAAGAGAATGGACTAGTCC
>JAYURB010000261.1:0-8459 GCA_043756425.1 Bacteroidota bacterium | reverse complement strand
GCTTCTATTATTTGGTAAATAGCTCATAGACTCTGTGTAATGAATATCGTGAGGAAATTCCATTCCAATTTGTATAGCCGGGTCAATTACGAAATGCCTTGCTACTAATGCTTGCAAGCCTCCATAAAGTCCACCTTCAAAATAGTTTCTGTTGTAACTAAATGAGTTATTATGTAGGAACTTACGATCAACAGACTGATGCTCTTTCACCAAATTAAAATAACTTCCGATAAAGAATGCAGAACAATTACAATTATCTTGTATAAAATACCATCGAAAATGGCTGCCGTATCTTTTTAATTTGCGTTTCAATCCTAGTCGGACTTCAGATTCTGAGGCTAAGTCTAAATTAATGCTGTATTCATAGTTAAAATACATTTCACCGGATATGTAGTAATTATTTAATTCTTTATTTAGGATGCTACCGAATAATGATAGTACATCTGTTTTGACAGAAAACCCTTGGGCCTGGAAATGCCTGCTATGCCGAATCTGAGAAATGACGGTAGTTGGAATTAAAAATGCTGCAGCAAGGACATACTTAATTAACATAATTGCTTTTCATTACATTACATTACATGCATTGCGCCTTTAACGCTTTTAAATATTAAATATTTTAAATAAGGATTAATCGATTGCTTCAACTAAATATAGTGACGTATAAACTGCGCACAATAACGGTAGCCATTGCACAACCCCATAATAAATTCAAAATAAAAAGCCACTCCTATTGTCTTTTTTGGCGTTTGTAGTTTTTCATGCAGGGCAACATAAAGCAGTTTATGTATACTATGCTCGATCTTTTTAAAATCACTCTTGCCTATGCGCGCACTCCTTAGCTGACAATCTTTGCATTTACTATTGTTGCTTCTGTATACTCTCTTCCCGTGCTTGTCGTGACTCCATTTAATGGTCCGAGAGGGTAGTATGGCTTTATTGCCTTGGGTTCATTTAAACTGATCCAGCTTAGTAATATAAATAAATCCTTCTCGTTCACTTTTGTAGTGACCAAAGTGGGAAAGTATGTATTCATATTCTTTGATTCGCAGTATTTCAATACTTCAATACTTCAATTCTTCACTACTAATATTTGCTGTATTATAGATTAGATGTTTTGTAGATGGGAAAAAAATCGTTACTTTTAGTTTTTGCACGAATAGGCTTTTGTCTGAATTGTTAAACCGCATCACCAATAAACAAAGTATTGAAAATTAATTTTTATATTTGGCAACATAAAAAATAGCAACATGACAAATAATAAAATAACACTGCATAGAGTTTTTGCAGCACCTGTAGAAAAAGTATTTAAAGCTTTCACTGATGCTGATGCAATGTCTTCCTGGATACCACCTTATGGATTTGTTTGTAAAGTGCATGGTATGGACGTTAAAATTGGCGGTACATACAAAATGACCTTTACAAATTTTACCACAGGTAACGGTCATTCCTTCGGAGGCCAATATTTGGAAATTGTACCAAATGAATTACTAAAATATACAGATCAATTTGACGACCCTAATTTACCGGGACAAATGATTACGACATTAAATTTTAAGAAGGTTTTATGTGGCACAGAACTATTCGCAACACAGGAAGGAATACCGGATGCAATACCTGTTGAAATGTGTTATTTGGGTTGGCAAGATTCGCTTGACAAATTAAAACGTTTGGTGGAACCTAATATTCAAGATTAATAAAAAATATAAATATGGCACAAATCAATCCTCACATTAACTTCAACGGAAATGCAGAAGAAGCATTTACATTTTACAAATCTGTTTTTGGCGGGGAGTTCGCCAAAATAATGCGTTTCAAAGATTTAGCAAGTGCTGAATTTAAGGTAGCAGAACATGAAGCAAATAAAATAATGCATATTGCTTTACCAATTGGTAAAAGTATTTTAATGGCTAATGATGTACCTGAAATACTGGGACGAACAAACGAAAATGAGAACAGAAGTAAAATTGCAATTAGTGCAGAAAGCAAAGAAGAAGCTGAAAAATTGTTTAACGGACTTTCAGCCGGTGGGCAAATTGAAATGCCTATTGCCGAAAGCCCTTGGGGTTCATACTTTGGTATGTTTCGAGATAAATATGGTATTGAATGGATGGTAGATTTTGACCCGAAATATAACGGGAAAATTTAACTGAAATAAGAACGCAGCACTAGCCGTTGTCATTTTTAAAAGACAATAATAAACCATCGACAACAATAAAAAAGAACTAAATGAGAAAAATCATTTCATTTATGCACATATCGCTTGACGGTTTTGTAGCTGGACCGAACGGAGAGATGGATTGGATTACAGTTAATGAAGAAATTTTTAATCATGTTGGTAAACGGATAAGCGAAGGCGACACTGCATTATATGGGCGAGTAACTTATCAGTTGATGGAAAATTATTGGCCTACTGCAGGATCAAAAACGACAGCAACCAGCCACGAAATTGAACATTCAAAGTGGTATAAGAATGCTAAGAAAGTTGTTGTATCAAAAACATTAAAAGACTCGGGTCCGATGGCAATCGGACTGTCTAATACAAAAATAATTGGCGACAACCTTCCGGACAGAATAAATGAAATAAAGCAACAAGCAGAAAAAGAAATTTTACTTTTTGGCAGCCCGACAACAACACATTCACTTATGAAACAGAATTTAATTGACGGCTTCTGGGTATTTGTTAATCCTATTATTCTTGGGCAGGGTATTCCATTGTTTGTGGACTTTAAGGACAAAATGAAACTAAACCTATTGAATACCCGACAATTTAATTGCGGTGTAATAGAACTGAATTATATAGTGAAAAGACAATAGTGGCGAATGCTAAAATGGCATGGCAACAACAATTTTATATGAACATACAAAAGCAAATCGAAGAGTATTTAGCAAATCAACCTGAACCAAAACGCACTGACATTGAAACGCTGCATAAACGCATACTTCAATTATTCCCAAAATGTAAATTATGGTTCTTAGATGGCAAAGACGATAAGGGTAAAATTGTTTCTAACCCAAATATTGGATATGGACTTCAGACGCTAAAATATGCTGATGGAAAATCCAGAGAGTTTTATCAAATCGGTATCAGTGCTAACACAACAGGGATCTCTGTCTATATTTTTGGTATAGAAGATAAGAATTTCCTGGCTCGGACTTTCGGAAAAGAAATCGGAAAAGCAAGTGTAACCGGGTATTGCATTAAGTTTAAGAAATTGAAGGATATTAACATTGAAATACTTGAAGCTGCAATACGATATGGAGTTGAACACAAATAGACAACGAACCATTAAGAAGCGTTTTAAGCTAAAAGGAATAAAATGTTTGGGTAAATTTGTATTGATATATTTAGAATAATTTTGTACCCTGTATAAAATAGTTTACTTTTGATAGTATCAAATGATATTATCTATGAAACCGCCTTATGACATAACTCCCGGTATTTTAAAATTAATAACTTCTATTTCTATTATAAATCACTTGCTAAGAGTGACAAAGTAGGAAAATAAACTTTTTTCATAGAATACATGCTTCGTATTATTAATACATCACTTGAAAGTATACTGTCATTTAACAATCGAATTTTAAAGGAAGTTGATAGATTGGAGTATTTTACTACTTTAGGAATGAAAAGATTTACCCGCAAGGATTATATGAATGTTTTCAAAAACTTATCATCTGCAACTGCAAGTAGAGACTTGAAAAAAGGAGTTGAATTAAATATGTTTAAGAGTATAGGAAATATGAATAAAACTGAATACATATTGAAATAATTACTGCGAAAACATTACTCTAAGAAAAAAAATAATGAACAAGGGTTTCGAATATGCTACACGTATAGCGGAAAATGCCCGGTATTTTTTGCAGTGGTTTCTTTGTAATTATTTGATAGATTTGTGTAAACCTATTTCAGGACAAGACAGCCCTGAGCCGTAATATCTTAATGAAAAAAAAATTAAGAACAATATTATACATAACAGCAGTTTTGCTTATGAACTGCCTGTCAGCTGTTTCTTTTTCCCAACCGGGCTCATTGGATAATACCTTTGGTACCGGCGGAAAAGTAATTACTTCTCTCGGGAATTTTGGAGATAAGGGTAATTCAGTAGCTATTCAGAGTGATGAGAAAATTGTACTTGGTGGATATTCTCAAAGTAGCTTTACCGCTTCTGATTTTGCTTTACTACGATGCAATACTGACGGAACATTGGATACGACATTTGGAATAGGAGGGAAGGTAATCACAACTATTGAGAATCGCAGCGAGGGAAATTCAGTGGTAATTCAAGCCGACGACAAAATTTTGTTGGGAGGATCTTCATACTGGTTCATTAATTTAGCCCGATACAATATCGATGGAAACCTAGATACTACTTTCGGTGACGGTGGCATTGTAATAACTGACGTCGACGGTTATTATAGTGAGAAATGCAAATCAATGGCCATACAAAGCGATGGGAAAATTCTATTGGGTGGATATGGCCAGCATAATGCTAACGACAATCCATATTTAATTCTGTTGCGATACAATACTGACGGAACCTTGAATACTACCTTTGGCACCGGAGGAATAGTCATTGGAAGAGAAGGAAGAGGTTACTCAATAAACATCCAGAATAATGGAAAGATACTATTAGGTGGATCTTCGGTTAATAATTTTGCTTTAGTGCGATACAACGCTAATGGAACTTTGGATAGTACCTTTGGAATAGGAGGAGAAGTAATTAATCCTGTAGATAGTTCGGGCGAAGCCAATACTCTGGGTATTCAGAGTAATGGGAAAATTGTACTGGGAGGATATACTTTCAATAGTGGTATTAACTCCGGTTTTGCTTTAGTTCAATACAATACAGACGGCACTTTGGATAATTCATTCGGTGTAGGAGGAATCGTAAAAACTTATATAGGAAGCTCATCGTGTGTGGGTAATTCTTTAAATTTTCAAGACGATGGGAAAATTCTATTGGCAGGAAATGCTATTAATACTTCTAACTATTCTGATTTTGCATTAGTCAGATACGATAGCATTGGGACTTTGGATAATAGCTTTGGTATTGGTGGAATGGTAACGACACCTATTGGATCTAATTATAGCAGCGTTTTTTCATTGAGCATTCAAGCAGATAATAAAATTGTCCTGGGTGGTTATGCTTATACTGGCTCTAAAACAGATATGACTATGGTGCGGTATAATGCCGATAGTGTTACAGGAATTAATGAAACCGTACGGGATCAAAATGGTATTAGAATATACCCCAATCCATTTAATTCTTCTGCTATTATTGAATTTAAGGCACCACTTCATACTGCTGAGATAAATATTTACAATGTCTTCGGACAAGTAGTAAAAAAAATATCAAATATTTCCGGACGGGAAATACTGATATCTCGCAACATTTTACCGGGTGGAATGTATTTCCTTCAATTGGCAGAAGGAAGTAAAATCACAGCAATACATAAATTTGTAATCAATGATTAAAGCAAATTTTTCATTAGAAAGAACAATTGAAGTTTTGGAACAAACACCTGATACATTGTTGCGACTTACAAAAGGACTATCCCCTTTTTGGACAACAATGAATGAAGGTGGTGATACCTGGTCTGTGTTTGATGTGGTTGGTCATTTATTACACGGTGATAAAACAGATTATTTGACGAGAGTTAAAATTATTTTATCAAATAATATTGATAAAAAGTTTGGGCCATTCGACAGGTTTGCTCAATATGAAACAAGTAAAGGAAAGACATTGATAGAATTACTTAAAGAATTTAAGTCAGTAAGAGAATATAATTTGCAACAACTTAAATTACTTAAAATAAGTGCAAGCGACTTATCTAAAACCGGAATACATCCAACTTTTGGAACAGTTACATTACATCAGCTTTTATCGACCTGGGTAGTGCATGACCTTGACCATATTTCACAAATTGCAAGAATAATGGCAAAACAATACAAAGATGAAACCGGTCCATGGATTGAATACCTTAGAATACTGAAACAATAGAAATAGCGGATCGCTTACACTTGTTTTGTTTTAGTTTTCGGACATATTAATTAGACAAACTTGACAAATACATCATATGAAAAATACCGACAAATTATCGAAAGTGCAAATTAAAGAATTACTCAGAATATTAAAAGCCCGATTTGAGAAAAACATGAATCGCCATAAAGGTATAGAATGGCTTAACGTACAGGAAAAGCTGGAAGCTAACCCTTCAAAATGTTGGTCACTCAATGAAATGGAAATAACCGGCGGAGAACCGGATGTTGTTGTCCCGATAGCTGGCGGGAATGAAAAAAAGACTGGCGAATTCATATTCTTTGATTGCTCTGCAGAAAGTCCAATCGGGCGCAGAAGTATTTGTTACGATCATGAAGCACTGGAGTCAAGGAAGGAGAATAAACCTAAAAATAGTGCCATGAATATGGCTATTCAAATGGGTATTGAAATTTTAACGGAAGAGCAATATAGAGAAATTCAAATACTTGGGAATTTTGATTTAAAAACTTCGAGCTGGATTAAGACACCTGTTAATATTAGAAAGCTAGGAGGAGCAATTTTTTGTGATAGGCGTTACGACACCGTATTTGTCTATCATAATGGTGCAGAGTCTTACTATGCTGCCAGAGGATTTCGTGGTTGTTTGAAGGTATAATGTCCATAACCATTTTATTTCTGAATCAATTTGATTTGAAATTTTAGTTTGTGTTTAATTTTGTATGAATAGATATTTTTATGAAATTTCTGAGCAGACTGAAGTAGATAGACAATTAATCAAAATGGAACCAACCATAAAGGAAGCATTAAAATTCTGGACTAAACTCGGCTTCATTAGTTTTGGCGGACCGGCCGGACAAATTGCAATAATGCATGAATATCTTGTTGAGAAGAAGAAATGGATTAGCGAAAGTAAGTTTCTTCATGCATTGAATTATTGTATGATTCTCCCCGGGCCGGAAGCACAGCAACTGGCTACTTATATTGGTTGGCTAATGCACGGTAGAATAGGAGGATTATTAGCGGGAATTCTTTTTGTATTACCATCTATGTTTATCCTGCTTGGACTCTCTTTAATTTATGTTTCCTTTGGTGATGTGCCATGGATTTATGCAATGTTTAACGGACTCAAGCCAGCAGTAATTGCTATTGTAATTCTTGCCTTAATCAAAATTGGGAAAAAGTCATTGCTAAGTTCATTTCATTATTTTGTTGCACTTGCTTCTTTTATTTGTATTTTCTTTCTGAATATTCCTTTTCCTTTAATTATTATCGGTGCCATTATTGTTTCTGCTATTACCCGAAAACTCTTACCGGGGATTTTTAAGAATCAAAATAATAAATCAGAACAAAATGCAAGCGACGAAAATGAATATTTCTTAAACAGCTATAGTATAATTACTAATACCGGTTTTCGACCGGTAAGAATATTGAAACAAGGATGTATTTTTTTTATACTTTGGGCAATTCCTCTTTCATTATTTTATTTTTTTACAAGCGACTTTAAGTTTTGGAAGGACTTAACATTGTTTTTTACCAAAGCTGCATTTGTAACATTCGGCGGTGCTTATGCAGTATTGCCTTATGTTGCTCAGGTTAGTGTTGAGAAATTTAATTGGCTCACAAATCTACAAATGATAGACGGGCTAGCACTGGGTGAAACAACACCCGGTCCATTAATAATGGTGCTTGCTTTTGTTGGTTTCATGGCAGGACACAATCATTTTGGAAATTCGTTGGCAATGGGAACTTTGGGTTTGGTTACAACAACATTTTACACCTTTCTTCCCTGTTTTCTTTTTATTCTTGCCGGTGCGCCCATCATTGAAAAAACACAGGAGAATAAAATAGTAAAGCAAACCCTTGGGCTTGTAACTGCAGCGGTTGTTGGTGTAATCTTCAATTTGACAATTTATTTCTGTAAAGCTGTACTATTTCCAAAAAACATTTCGTTTGCTGAACTTGATTTTATTTCACTCGTTTGGATTTTTATTTCATTTCTTGCTTTGTATCGATTCAAAGTAAATATTATTGCCTGGATTGGAATAAGTGCTTTATTGGGATTAGGACATTATTTTTTAAGCTTATTATAAAACTATTTCGTTTTTGTTCGGATTGACCTTTGTTGCATAGACGATATGGCTAAAATTAAACTAAAAACTTATTTTAAAGGCAATTTCATAGGAATAAAAAATTTGATTAATTTTCAAAAAAGTCATAAAAAAAACTATTTTTACCGTTAATTATTTAATTTAAAATATTTCATAAAAATTAATTGAATGTGGACTATACTTGAAATATTATTTACACTGGCAATAATATTAGTTTTTATTACTGAGTTTTTGTGGCCAGTTTTAACAGGTAAACCAATTTTTGGTTCCTTTAGACGATCGAAGAAGAAAGCACAAAATAGGAAGGACAACATTTCATTGGAAGAGAAAGTTTCAATCGCTAAAGCAA